>JBBSWZ010000001.1:0-2447 GCA_038046025.1 Nanobdellota archaeon
GAATTTAAAAAAAATAATCAAAAAGTTTTATTAGTTCCAGGCAACCACGATTCCTTTGCAACCATAGATTTTATTGCAGAGTTTTATGGTGTAAAAAATATTCATGGTTATTATGTGAAATATGGCGATATAGGATTATTTGGTTGTGGTGGGGCAGATATTGGTTTATCTAAGATAACAGATCGAGAAGCGTTCAACGTTTTAAAAAAAAGTTTTGATAAAATTAGATCTTTAAAAAAGAAAGTAATGATAACACATATGCATCCAGCAGATTCAAAAGCAGAATTTTCTGGTTTTAAGGGAAACAAAGGCATTGCAAAAGCAATAAAAGAATTTCAACCGGATGTTTTTTTGTGTGGTCATATACATGAAGCTTCAGGTATTGAAGAAAAAATAGGTAAAACTAAAATCTTTAATCTTGGTAAAGAAGGAAAAATAATAGAAATCTAATTATTTTTTCTTTTCCTGCGCGAACTTAATTTCTTGAACAGAGACTTATTTATTTATGATCAACCATTAATCTATCCTTCTAGGCCAGTCTATTCTGATTCATTAGTATATACACTAATGTAAACAATAGTTAAATTTTAACTAACTATTTTCAAAAGATTTATATAATACACAAAAAATTTTCATTTTCTATGACTCAATTAATTATTTGTGAAAAGCCAAGCGCTGCAAAAAAAGTAGCGGAGTCTTTAGCAGAAGGCAAAATAACAAAAAAAATAATTGAAAAAGTAAATTATTATGAAATCACTAGAAACAAGAAAAAAATAGTTGTAGCCTCAGCAGTCGGCCATTTATTTGGATTAAAAGCAAAAGATAAATCTTGGAAATATCCTGATTTCTCATATGAATGGGCGCCAGCATATGAAGTTTCTAAATCAGCAGATTTCACAAAAAAATATCTTGATGTTCTAAAAATTCTAGTCAAGGAATCAAATGAGTTCATAAATTCTTGTGATCTAGACATAGAAGGAGAAACAATATTTAACTTGATCCTGGAAAAAGTAATCAAGAAAAAGGATGCTAAGAGAATGAAATTCAGCACTATGACAAAAGAGGATTTAGTGCAAGCTTATGAAAAGGTAGCACCCCATATTGAGCATAATTTAGCAACTGCAGGTAGGATTAGGCATTCTTTAGATTGGTTATGGGGTATTAACTTATCAAGAGCACTAATGCACTCTATAAAAAAAGCAGGTTCTTTTAAAATTATGTCCATAGGGAGAGTGCAAGGACCAACATTAGCATTATTAACCCAAAGAGAATTAGAAATTAAGAAATTCAAACCAGAACCATTCTGGGAAATTGAATTACTAACAGACAAATTAAATGCATGGCACAAAAAAGGGAAATTTACAGATAAAAAAGAAGTAGAAGAAATACTTAAAAAAACAAAAGGTAAACCAGCAATAGTTAAATCAATCAAAAAAATAAGCAAAATAATCAAACCACCCACACCATTTGATTTAACCTCTTTACAAGTTGAAGCTTATAGACATCTAGATTACACACCCAAACAAACATTACAAATAGCTCAAAAACTCTATATAGCAGGATACATTTCCTATCCAAGAACTTCATCTCAAAAGTTACCAACTTCTTTAGGATTTCCTAAAATAATAGGAAAACTAGGAAAACAATCAAAATTCTCCAAACTAGTAAAATTATTACCAAAAAATCTAAAACCAAACGAAGGGGGTAAAACAGATCCAGCCCACCCAGCAATATTTGTGACAGGAGAAATAGGAAAATTAAATCCAAGAGATTCAAAACTTTACGACTTAATAGCCCACAGATTCTTAGCTACTTTTGGTACAGATGCAAAAAGAGAAACTAGCACAGGAGAAATAGATGTAAATAAAGAAATCTTTACTGCATCAAGAACAAAAACACTAGAACCAGGATGGTTTATTTTATATGGAAGATTTGCTAAATACTCAGAAGAAGAATTCCCAAACCTAAAAGAACAACAAGAACTAAATGTAAAGAACATAAATCCTCATGAAAAAGAAACCCAACCACCAAAAAGATATTCACAAGCCTCAATCATTAAAGAACTAGAGAAAAAATCATTAGGCACTAAAGCTACTAGAAGTCAGATTCTTGACACACTATATCAACGCAACTATATCCAAGAAAAATCTATTGAGGTAACAGATTTTGGGATTAAAACAATCCAGACCTTGAAAAAATATGTTTCAGAAATTTTGGATGAAAAATTAACAAGACATTTTGAAAATGAACTAGAAGATATACGATCAGCAAAGAAAAAACCAGATTTAGTAATTGATAAGGCACAAGAAGTATTAAAAAAAATTTTAAAGGAATTTGAAAAGAATGAATTAAAAATTGGAAAGGAATTAGTAGAAGCAAATAGAGAGACAAGAATTCAAGATTCCCTAATAGGAAAATGTCCTAATTGTGAAAAAGGATTATTAAAT
>JBBSWZ010000002.1:0-5874 GCA_038046025.1 Nanobdellota archaeon
TTTGATATATAGTTTAAGCTAGCAATATATTTATAAATATTAAGCATTTTTGAGTGGTAACTATGGAGTATGAATTCAAAGATAAGAAAGGTAAAGTTAAGAGATATGAAGTTAGTTATAGTCAAGTATTGCAGCAGAAAGCTAATAATTTATTAGCTGGTTTGATTTTATTGTTATTAGTTCTTCTTTTAGTAATTGGATTTACTTTATACAAGATAGATGCTATGAATATTCCAACTAGATTAATAGGATCTTAACAGAAAGATTTTTAAACAAAGAAACTGTATAGTTTTATATTTAAGGAGGTGTGTTGATGCAGCACGAGAATAAAGTAATATTAAGTGCTATTCTAGTTCTTGGAGTTGCTATGCTCTCATTTAGTTTTTTAAATTTTACAGGTAATACTGTTAATTGTGTTGAGAGTAGTGCTGTTGCTCATCCTAGTATTATTAATAGTGGTGAAATTGTTACTGTTGAAGTAAAAGGTGGTGAAGGATTTTATGAAGAAGTTAGAGTTTTTCGAAGATCTCTTGATAGGAATGGAAATATTGTAGATAATAGAATAAGTTTTACAGCTAAAGATGCATGTGGTGGTAAATATAAGTGTGATGACACCTCATTTAAAATACAAACCTTACCAGGTGATCAAAGTAAGATATGGGTAGATGGTCAGGATTATGTTGTTAAATTAAAAGATGTATGTACGCAGGAGTTCACAATAGAAACTGAATTTAGGATAAGGTGATAAAAAATGAATGAGAGAAAAACATTATTTGTTGCGGCTGTAGTTTTATTAATAGCTATGTTTGCCAGTAATTTCCAAAGTTCTTTTTCAGGTTTTGCAACTAGTGGTGGTACTACAATTGATATTAATCCCAATCCTGTTGTTATTAATACAGGTGGTTATGGTGATGTTGGAATTATGCATGTTACTGTAACTCCTGGTTATAGTGGTGTAAGAAATGAATGGATCTCAATAGAAAGAAATGGAGAAAGGATGAGTAGTACTATAAGAGAAGTTTGTAGAGATGAACATTCAGCTATCTGTTACGATAAATCAACAATTCAATATGTTGTTGGAACAAATCCTGATACTTGGCCATCAGACGCTGTTTATACAGTTAAGGTGGAAGAGAATGTTGTAGAGAGAACTGTTAGTGGTTCAAGGAAGCAAGTTTATGCTACAGAAGATTTTAGAATAATTTATCAATAAAACAAGGAGGTTTAATAGATGGAACAAAATAATAAAACATTGCTAATAGCTGTGTTAATCATCTTATTAGCTTTAGTAGCTTTTAATTTTAATAATATTAGTGGTAGACCTGTAAGTGATGTTAGTGATGCTAGTATTAGTGCTTCGCCGTCTGTTGTTACAATAGATGACAGAACTGGTTCTGGAACAAATGTTGATCTAGTAGTAGATACTGGCTCTGTAGGACTAGATAAGAGGGTATATTTACATAGAGCTGATGGTTCTAGGATGGGTACTGTTACTGAAACACTTTGTACAGCCTCTTCTAGTGAATGCAATGGGGTTATATCTAAGAGATTTTTCATTCCTTCAAGCGTTCCTTCAGGAGAATATTACATTAGTGGTAGCAAAGATACTGCAATTGTTAACTCTAATACATTTAGTGTAAGGCATGTATAAATCATTTTATTTTTTTTATTATGAATCGGGAATCAAAAATATTAATTGGAGCTGTAATTATAATAATTATAGCTATTTTTTCTTTTAATTCTGGAATAACTAGTTTTAGTGTTAAGGAATCTTCAGGTAGTATTATTATCTCTCCAAAATCGGTTTCAGCTGGGGAGAATATTATTGTTACTGTAATTCCTGGTTTTGAAGGTGTGAATAATAAAGTTAGTTTTTATAATGCTGAGGATGATTTGAGGAAGGATTCTGTTGAGCTTTGTAAAGGTAGTTTTAGATGTGAAAAAGAAAGCTCTATTAATTATTGGGTCTCTAATAGCTGGGATCCTGGGGTTTATTATGTTAAGGTCTATGATTATAACCGAAAAGGTTTTATTATAGAAGATTTTACAATAAGATGAGGTGATATTATCATGAATAATAAAAAAGTAATCATATCTGCTGTTTTAATACTTTTATTTGGTCTTGTTAGCTATAATTTGAGTCCTAGTATAACAGGTAAAAATACTGTAAATGAGGATAGTTATATAATTATAGATAAAGCAAGAGTAGAAGAAGGAGGAATTATAACTGTAACTGTTTTGCCAGGTAGTAGTGGAATAGCGAATGACGATGAGCGTTCTATACCACCTGTTTATTTGGATGTTTACAGATTAAGTGATAGTGATATTGGTGAAAGAGTAAGTTCTCCAAGGTTTAAAGTTTGCGATAGAAGAACTTGTTATGATGATATAACTAGAGATATTAGAATTCCTTCAGATATAATCCCTGGTTTTGAGTCTAGTCAGAGATTTTATTTTAGAGGCATTGATGGAGAGAGTGGAGAAGAAGTAAGAGCTTATTTTACAGTTACAAATAAAGATAAAATAGAATTTGATATACACAAATAACTATTTTTTAATCTCTTGTTTTTTTATTATTATTTCTCCTTTTTTTGATTGAATTGCGACTTCATCGTCAGAATTAAATTTGCTTATGTCTGTAACTATTTTAGGTAATTTTATGATTCCTGCCTTGATATCCAAGTTTGTAAGTATCTCTTTTTTTTCTCCATGTAAAGATTCTACTTCAATCTTATCTAGAATGTTTTTAACATCATTGGCACTTTTTTGATTCTTGAATTCTTTAGTCTTATTAAACAAAAACTTTGCTATTTCTTTTGCTATGTTTTTACCTGTTGCTTTTTCTATACCTGTTAGGCCAGGAGAAAGATTTACTTCTATGACTTGTGGTTTTCCACCAGAGTCCAAAATATCAACAGCTACTATATCTGCACCTATGGATTTTGCTGATTTAACTGCTACTTGCTCTGTATCATAATCTAACTCGTAATTAGTACCTATTCCTCCTGCGTGGATGTTTGCTCTTAATTCCCCTTTGGCTGCTTTCCTTTTCATTGCAGCTATTACTTTATCCCCTAAAACTATGGCTCTAATATCTGTGGCATCTGTTTCTACAAATTCTTGTAAGATATAAGGTTGCTTAAATGTATCTAATGCATCTAGCATTGATTTGGCTGAACTAATTGAATCTGCAAACATAACTCCCTTTCCTTGAGTTCCTGATGGTATTTTCATTATTATAGGATAATTTACTTGTTCCAGTAATTTTTTTGCAGCTCTGATGTTTGTTACAAAATATGTTGTTGGTAATGGAACTTTATTTTTTTGTAATTCTAATAAAGTTAAAAACTTATTGTGGCCTAATGTAAATGCATGTGGTTCAATAGGCATATATATTTCTGAGTGTAATGCACGTGTTAATGATTGTTGTAATAAGGCATATCTAAAGGATCCACGAACATAAATACAGTCATATTTGTCTAATGGTTTACCTTGATATAGAACATTCAATTCTTTTGAGCCTACCCTTACCTCTATATTCCTGATGTCTAAATGATCTGATTTATCAAAAAAGTTTCTTGATTCTCTTAAAATAGATTTACTACTTCTTCCATATAAACTAGCTAAGGCAATTTTCATTTTGAAGGATCTACTAAGAAATCATGATTTTTTAAGGTATTTTTTCCAATTAAAACTGAGTACTTTAAATGATTCCTATCAATTACATTAAAGCTTGTTATAAATCTTTTACCTTTTATTTCTAGTTGTGCTTTATATATTTCCCTTAATGATGTTCCATGTGAGGATTTGACTTGTTTTCTATTACCGGTTGGAACAAGATTTAGCTTTTCTATTAATGATTTACATATTGAATTACCGTCTGCACCTGTATCAATTTTAGCCTTAACCACTACTCCATTAACCCTGACTTTTTCAGTTATGCCTAGTATTATTTTTTTCATGATTTGACATCTTAAAAATGAAGATACTCTTTTAAAAACCTTTTTGTTAATTATATAGAAACAATTATAAATAAAAAATTGGTTATTTAATATATGAATGATGGGCTTGAATTAAAAAAACATTCCAAGTATTTCTTTATTGGAAGCTTTGCAGCTATTTTAATTATATCTCTAATATTGATATGGCCCTTTCTTAATGCTGTGATAGGCGCTATTGTATTAACCTATATTTTTTATCCTGTTTATTATTTTATATTGAGATATATCAAAAGTGAAGGAGTTAGTTCTTTTATTACTTCTCTACTAATAATCTTACTAATGATATCTCCTTTTATATTTTTAGGGACAGCAATATTAAATGAAACTACTTCATTTTTTTATACAGTAAGAGATATTAATATTGACCAGCTGGGATTGGATTTTATAAATGATTATTTTGGGAATGATATTGATGTAGGAGCTTTTGTAAAGGATGGTTTGAGTAGATTATCTATAAGTTTAGTTCAGGGAGCCAGTGATTTTATATTAAATCTTCCTCAGAAGATTTTGGTTTTGTTTGTTATGTTTATACTTATTTTTTATTTGTTAATCGATGGAAAAAAATTAACAGATAGGGTTAAAGAGGCTTTGCCTTTGAAGAGAAAATTTAAAGAAGACATTGCTAAAAAATTTAATGATACTGTTTATGCTACACTTTATGGAGTGGTATTAACTGCTATAATTCAAGGTGTAATTGGAATGATAGGTTTATGGATTTTTGGTGTTAGTAACGTATTTTTATGGGGTTTTATTATGGTTATCTTAGCTATGATACCTTTTGTAGGGGCAGCATTTATATGGTTTCCTGCTGCTGTAATAAAATTAGCTGCTGGTGATATAACTAATGGTGTTGGGTTATTATTATATGGGGTTTTAATTGTTAGCACTATTGATAATATAATCAGACCAAAGATAATAGGTAGTAGAGCAAAAATACATCCTGGACTTGTGTTACTTGGTGTTCTTGGAGGATTAAAGTTATTTGGTTTAATGGGATTAATTGTTGGTCCTTTAGTGTTATCTATAATGACTGTATTTTTTGATATTTATATGAGTGAGGAATATGATTCTTAAGAATAGAAAAAGATTTAAATAATTGTTTATTTGTGGGTGTTATGAAACTTTACTTGGTATTAATGTTTGTATTATTATTAGTAGGTAGTGTGTTAGCTGGTGAAAAAATATATCTAAATGTTGATCTTGAAGAGATAGTTTTAGTGCCGGTTTCTGAAAAAGATATGATTGAGTTTTATTTAGGAGACCATAGACACGGTATTATAATAGATAAAGAAAATGAAAATTCCTTGGATCTAGATATTTTTTTATTCTTAGATGGAAAACAAACTGTTAGTTATGTAAGCGTTTTTAATGATAGCATTGCTAAAATTGATATTAATAAAGATGGCAAAGGTGATTTATATTTAGGATATAGTGGTCATTACGCAAATAAAAGTTTGTTACTAGTAAAGAATCCTAAAAGTGAAAGAATTTTAGGAGATATTACTGGTAGTGTTGTAGCTGATGATGTAGAAAATGAAGATAATGGTTCTAATTTATATATAATTAGTGTAATCCTTGGTGTAATCATTATATTGGTTTGTGTATTAATTTATATAAATATTAAAAATAAGAGTGATTAATTGTCGAAAGCTTTATATATTAGCATTTGTTGATTAAATACAATAATTATGGTTATCTTTAACAAGAGGTAAGAGGTGGAACTCAGATGAATAATAAGAGATGGTATGTTATTTTTGGTGTTTTAATTCTTTTAATGGCTTTATATGCAATTTTTACATTAGGTGAAGAATTATCTGTAGATGGTTGGACTATAAATGTAAGTTCAGGTACAATAAATGTAACGAGTGCTGAT
>JBBSWZ010000003.1:0-2591 GCA_038046025.1 Nanobdellota archaeon
CCTGATGATATTAAAAATACTTTTGAGAAATTAGGAATTCCTGAAGTTGAGAGAAAAGCACTTGCCGGTGCTGGTGCAATTTATGAAAGTCAAGCTGCTTATCATAATTTAAAAAAAGAATGGGAGAAAAGAGGAGTAATATTTGAAGATATGGATGTTGCTTTGGAAAAATATCCTGAATTAGTTAAGAAATATTTTATGACTAATTGTGTTCCTATTAATGATCATAAGTTTGCTGCTTTACATGGGGCTGTATGGTCTAGTGGAACTTTTATTTATGTTCCTAAAAATGTTAGAGTTACTATTCCTTTACAAGCTTATTTTAGAATGAATGCTCCTGGTGGTGGGCAATTTGAACATACTTTAATTGTTGCTGATGAAGGAAGTGAGGTAAGTTATATTGAAGGTTGTTTTGTTGAGGGTACGCAAATAACTACAAATCCTAGTTATAAGCCTATAGAGAAGATAAAAGTTGGAGATAATGTTTTGACTCATACAGGTGAATATAAGAAAGTTTATCATGTATATGATAGACCGTTATATAATGGAGATCTTTATAATATAAAAGTTTGGGGGGATTCGACACAATCTGTAAAATGTACAGAAGAGCACCCATTTTTAACAGTAAAGAGAGAAAGAAGTAATGAAAGGAATAAAGTCTGGATTGCTAATTGGTCAGGTGCAAAAAAATTAGAGAAAGGAGATTATTTCCTTACTCCTATAAATAGAAAAGTAGTTTCTAATGATTACTTAGACTTTGAAGTGGATTATAAGAGAGGAAAAGAGATTAAAAGAATTAAAATTGATAAAGATTTTTTTAGATTAATTGGATATTATCTTTCAGAAGGAAGTGTGAGTAATAATTCTTATCTGAATTTTTCATTTAGTTCTGAAGAAAGAGAATATATTGAAGATGTAAAAACCTTACTCAAAAAGTTGAATGTAAAAAGTATCGATGAATATGAGCATAAAAAAAATAATGGGATTTCTGTAGTTGCTTCAGATTCTATACTTGCTAGAGTATTTAAGAATTTTGGTACATCTGCGTCTAAAAAATCTTTACCCTTATGGGTCTTACTTGAAGATCCGGAAAAACAAAAAGAGCTAATAATTGGACTTTTTAGAGGTGATGGAAATTATTTTAATGTAAAATATGAAAGAGGAACTAAAGAATCAATAAGATTAAACACTGTATCTCAAAAATTAGCCAAACAAACAAGAG
The DNA here is from genome assembly GCA_038046025.1 of Nanobdellota archaeon. Taxonomy (GTDB): domain Archaea; phylum Nanobdellota; class Nanobdellia; order SCGC-AAA011-G17; family JACPIM01; genus JACPIM01. The sequence goes on from JBBSWZ010000003.1 coordinate 1,223, forward strand.
ATATTTTATTAAGACTGAATATTTTTGCTTTTTTAAACAAAAGAGATAGAAAAAAAGAAAATAGACAAACTATGTATACTGTTGGTATAACTGGCGAATATATGCCTACAATGGGTGGTTTGTTAGGGATAAAGATAAGAGATAAATTAAATAATAAAAAGAGAGCCACTATGTTTTATATTGATGATAAATATGCATACGCTCCAATAAGAGAAATTAGAAAAAGAAGAGTTAAGGATCTTAAGGTATATAATTTTGCAGTAGAAGAAGATGAAAGTTATTTAGCAAGCTCTGTAGCTGTTCATAACTGTTCAGCTCCTAAATATTCTGTAAATAATTTGCATGCTGGTTGTGTTGAAATTTATGTTCATAAAAATGCTAGAGTTAGATATAGTAGTATTGAAAATTGGAGTTCCAATACTTATAATTTGAATACTAAAAGAGCTGTTGTTGATGAAAATGGTGTTATAGAATGGATTAATGGTAATTTAGGAAGTTGTATAACTATGTTATATCCTAGCTCTATTTTAAAAGGTAAAAATTCAAAATCTGATTTTATTGGAATTGCTTTTGCTGGTAAAGATCAAAATCAAGATACAGGACATAAAGTTATTCATCTAGCTGAGAATACAAGTAGTACAGTACAAAGTAAATCAATTAGTTTAGATGGTGGTATAACAACTTATAGGGGCCAATTAAAAATTATAAAAGGAGCTAAAAATTCAAAATCAAGTGTTAAATGTGATGCTTTAATTTTAGATGATAAAAGTAAAAGTGATACTATTCCATTTATTGAGATTAATGAAGAAAAAACAGATATAGCGCATGAAGCAACTGCTGGTAAGATTGGTGCAGAACAATTATTTTATTTAATGTCTCGTGGATTAAAAGAAGATGAAGCTATGAAGATGATTGTTTCTGGTTTTATTGAACCAATTGCTAAGGAATTACCAGGAGAATATGCTATAGAGCTTAATAGATTAATTGAGCTAGAAATGGAAGGTTCTGTCGGATAGCTTTCTTTAGAAAAGAAAACTAAGAAAAGAAAGACTCGTGAAAGAAAAATGCAAATAAATTTATTAATGGAAGGTCCTGAATGGCTTGTCCAAAAAAGGAAAGAGTATTTTGAAGAATTTGAAAAGTTAGAACTACCATTAAGTATAAGATACGGATTGAGTTTAGTTTTTAATTTACAAGGTTTAGATTTAGAGAATATTGAATTAAGTAAAAGTAGAATTAAGGTTGATAGTGAAAATTTTGGTTTTGAAAAACTAGAGGAATATGAGGATTATTTTATGAATAATTTTATCCCAGATCAGGATAAATTTAGTTTATTTCATTCCAGCTTTTTTAATAATCTAAAAATAAT
>JBBSWZ010000004.1:0-23485 GCA_038046025.1 Nanobdellota archaeon
TACATTCCATGGAAAATAAAAAATAAAACTTATCAGAGATATTATCATCTATTTACCTATTTCGAATTAAAAAAATTAATTAAAGAAACAAAATTTAAAATTATCAAATCAAACCTATTTGGAAAAAATATAGTTCTTATATTAAAAAAATAAAAGCCACCGAAGGGATTTGAACCCCTGACCTGCTGCTCCCTTGTTTAATAATACAAGGCAGCTGCTCTACCATTACTCAAGTTTCTTTTTTCAAAAGAAACTTTCTGAGCTACGGTGGCACAAAGATAAATTATCAAGAATTCTTTAAAAATTTAACTATTCCTAAAACCAGTAGATTTAAAAATAACTACCTAAACCAAAAAGGAAATGAAATATAAGGCCTTGTATATTGGAGCAGCATCTGCATTAGCTGGAATTTTAATAGGACATTCACTTCCCAAATCCTATAAAACTCAAGAAAAAATTCCACATACAGTACAAACAATAAATCAAAACCTAGGACACAAACTAGCAGAAGCAATAGATTTAGATAAAGATGGAAAACCATCTAGAGAAGAGTTAGCCACTTTCCTAATAACATATACAAAATTTAACCCAAAAGAACTAGAAGGGATAGAGTCTATTGAATTATCATATGCAGCAAAAAATATAGCATTAAGAAAATACAGTTTTGGATTGATGCATATTCTAATATCAACAGAGGAAGCAAAAAGAATAGTTGATAAATATCCTTCTATGAAAAAAATACATCCTGAAAACTGGCCAAGCAAAGAACAACATAAAAAGGAACCAGAAATAAAGGCATAATATTATTTCACAATCTCAATAACTCTACCAATTCCATACCCAACAAGCTCACATAAACCTGCACCAACTCCTCCCTTTATAGCCCCCTCAAAACCCTTACCACTTTTTTCAAAAGCAGTTTCAAAATTATCTCTATTAAGGACAGTTTCAATTTCTAATTTAGAACCTAAATGTATTCCAATCAACGGCATAGAAGCAATAGATATATCATCCAAATATAAAGGGATATCCATACCTCTACCATCCATAACACCATTTACCATTCCAACTATCATAGAACTTACATACAAAGCACCATAATAAAGTTTCTTCATTCTATTCCACAACTTCAATAACTTTCAACTCTAAAGCACTCAAAGGATAAATTTTTTTAATATCATTCCTTAAACTCTTAATTAATTCACCACTAATAGTCTTCTTAATAATATCATCAAAACTGTTTTCTTTACCAAACTCAATAAAATAATCATTAATCTTTTTTCCTATAGCAGTTAAAACAGAATTTTTAGTCTTAGCTCTAGTTAATATCAAGGGTTTAATTCTGACTTTTTTACCATCCTTACTATCAATTACAAATGAGCTTTCAATTTTATCCTTTCCAGATCTGACTATTCTTCTTATATGAGCACTAACTAATCTATAAGAATCCATTTCAGCATTAGCTTGATTTCCATTTACTTCCTTAATTCTAAAACCTATAATCGTATTTTGTTTCCTCATATCCTCTATTAAACCAGATAGATTAGCATTCACTCTTTTTCCTACTAAACCTTTAGGATTAGAGGTATAACTCTCTCCCAGTTCATTATTTTTAAACTCCTTAGATCCAACTATTTTAACCCAAACTTTCTTACTTTTTTTTACACTAACTTCTGCCATTCTTATTTTCAGTTAAACTTTTTCTAAAAAAGTTATTTTAAAAGTTTTCCTTTTTGCATTTTCCATCTACACTTTTCTAAACAGTTGTTATTTGACGGTCTCCTCCAAAACAACCCTTCCAAGAACATTTTTAGCTACTTTAACAAATTCTTCTTCTTTATCCTGTCCTATCAAAGCTCCTGCAGCCTGCTTGTGTCCGCCACAAACACCACCAATATTATCAATAATATCACTCATTACTTGTCTTAAATCAATATCACTTTTACCAACTACTCTTGAACTTATCTTAACTCCTCCATCAATAGTATAAGCCATGGTAATTAAAACAGTTCCAGCATTAAAAACATTACTATTACTTAATATACTTCCTAACGTGCCAATTAACGTATCTCTAACATTATCCTCAGCATTAATTATAACATATCCTTTACCATCAACAAAGTTTTCCTTATTCTTATAATACCAATCCAAGGCATTTATAATCTCTCTTTTATAATTATTTAATAAAACTAATGCATCTTCTTTGCTTTTTTCATCATTCAAACAACAACCAATACCAATACTCGGCATGTTCATTCTTCCACAAGAATTAAGCAAAGTGGCAAATTCCTTAGCGTCTTTCATAGGATTTTCATCAACTTCTCCAGTTAAGATATAAATTGATCCTAAAACATCATCGGGATTTTCTTCACTTCCCAGTCTTTTTAGTATTATTCCTGTAACTAATCTTTTCATATCTTCTTTTTCTAACTGAAATAATTTTTTATATTTACCATTCAACTTAGCATCTATCCTAATCTCTTCTATAAACCTCTTAGCTGCTTCTTCACTACCAGTAACCCCTGGAATATAAGGATCAGTACTATATTCTAAAACCTTATTTATTGGTCTAGTTTGCATACCAAACATTCTCAATCCAACCTTAACTTCTATCTTGCCTTCATTAATTGCATCCTCTAAAATATAATTGTTCAATTCAGATTTAAATCCATTATTTTCTTGCATATCACCAATTGCTCCAAGTAATGCAATATGTGCCATATCCTGATTTTTAGAGTTCATACATTTTGCAAAGTAATAACAAACACCAGAACTAGAAATGTCAAACCCTCCATCAAAGCCAAATAAATTGGGATTAATCAAAAACAAGTTCTTAGCTTTATAATTTTCAATTTTATGATGATCTAAAACAAATACTTCCTTATCCTTTAACTTCTCTTCAATTTTACTTAAACTTCCGCTTCCTAAATCTAAAAATAAAATTATTTCGCAATTTTCTCTGCTTAATTCTTCAAATATACCATCTTCTAATAATCTAACTGTAGTCAAAGAAAATTTAATATTTTCTCTCATTAAAGCCTTAACTATAATTGCACCAGAACTTAATCCATCTGCATCCAAGTGAGTTACAATTTTAACAATACCATTTAGTTTCTTAAATTTAGCAACGCCCTCTTTTATTTTATTTAAAAATTTCTCCATTTTATTCAACCAATAATTTAGCTTTACTTCTTTCATATTTCCAATCAAAAGGGAGTTTTTTGTTTCTAATATAATATTTACTTAACCTATTTATTTTACTAAAAGTTAATTGTAACCCTCTTTTAACTGACATATCCTTTTTATGAGTCTCCATATGTTTACTTAGTCTTATATCTTTTTTGATTAAAGAAATCAGATCTGCAGGAAGTTTTTGACTCAATTTATTTTCTTCCATCAATTGAGTAATTTTCTTATTAGTAACTTGTTTTACATCTGGAATGCCATAACTATCTCTCAAAATTAAACCAATCTCAGAAGCAGTTTTACCAGATTTACCCAACTTTACTATTAACTGCTCTATCTCTTTAGAATTTCTAGTTAACCAAGGTTTCTTACTCTTCACACTAGGTTTATTACTACCTGATTTTCCACGTTTTCTACTATGCATTCGTGCCATTTTAATATATACCAGAATTAAACATCCTGGCATAAGCAAGTTTTTGTAGGTAAGGATACAATCCTATTTCTACCAACTTTTTTCTAAGAGTCGTTTTTGCTAGCTTTTTTCTAAAAAGCTACACCGGCTTATCCTATAGTTCAATTTCTAAAAAATACCTTTATAAACTTTACTTTACTAAATAAACCTTATCGTGCTTTCTTACTTTATCATCTACTTTAATCCCTACCTGATCCCCTTTCTTAGCTTCTTTTACCTTCTCATGTTCTATCTGCATACTGCCAACTTTTTGTTCAAAATCAGTTGTATGTCCTTTAACCCTAATCTTATCCCCTTCCTTCAATTTTCCTTTTAGTTTAATAGCAGCCACATCTATATCGCTATAAAACGAAAATATTTCTCCAATTTCTTTTTCCTCAGCCATTTTAAAAATAAACACCCCCATAAAATACTAATAAATCTATGTTGAAGAAATATATAAAAATTGCTATATTATAAACTAAAAACCATTGGTAAATATTTTTCTACATACCAATGAAAACTTCCTTTTTCTCTATCGTATTCTTCAGGAGTTATTATTCTTGAATTAGAGATGGTTTTATCAATAATTACTTCCTGATCAGGATCAATCAATTTTAAAGCATAAACTGTATTAGTGGTATCAGTACCCATCCCATGCCCTAACCAGGGAGGATCTGTATTAAAAAAAACATCTTCTGTTCCAAGCTCTTCAATAATCTCAACATCCAATCCTGTCTCTCTTTTTGCTGCTTTTATTATGGAATTCGATCTAGATAATCCTCTTATCCTTCTTCCTCCTAAGGGCCACCAAATTCCTTTAGCTGGTTCTTCAGCTCTATGCACTAATAAGACCCCATTCCTAATTTTGACATAGCCATCAACACACATAAGAGTAGTTAGGCTATGAATTTCTCTATATATTTTATCAGGAATTTTTTCAAATCTTTCAGGATTTTGTTGATATAGTCTCTCAGGTAAACTTAAATCTCCCATTCTTCAAGAAGTGATTAGGGTAGTATTTAAATATATTTCTTACTAATCCAAGTAACAAATTTTAGTTAACTTTTTTAATCATTAGATAATCTAATTATTGAGGTGATATAAAGATCTGCTATAGTTCCATTCATAGAAGGAATCATAGCTAAATGGATTTCCGGATTTAATAATTTAGCAACTCAGACTCCTATAGTTAATCCAACCACAAGAACACATTACAGTAGACTAGCTTTCATAATTGAAATGTTATTAGCTTTACCAGTAATCTTAATTTTTGCATCATCATTATCTTTATTAGTTAACAAAATACCTTATAAAAAATATCTCATACAAAGTATAAAAAAGAGATCTCAGAAGTAGTGTTAGTTCTATCTGCTTTATTTAATTAAAATAGCCCCACCAGGATTCGAACCTGGGTTTCAGCCTGTCTTCTCTAAAAACCAAAGGGATCCACAAAAAGATTGCTAGCTAATAATCAACAATCTTTATTTCTGCGTCATTGGCCTCTAGACTATGGGGCTGTGCTATTTACATAAAACAAATAAAGAACTTTTAAACCTTTCCATCAATAACATCATAAGGCATATTATGCCTATCTAAAAAACCAAACAATTCCTCAAGATCATTAGCATCTTTAAAACTAGATACATTAATAAAAAGTCTATCAGATCTCAAAGCTTTCAATCCATTTTTATTTCTCCTTCCTACTACTCTTCCATCCATCATTACTACTAAATATTTGCTACTAGTTTTCATACCTGGGCTATACCTAGGATATTGAGCTAGAAGGTATTCCATATTAAATTTTCCTCTTATATCTCCCTCTTTTTTCAACTTTATCTTCTAACCATTTCAAAACCTCTTTAGAATTCCTACTTCTCCTATATCCATTAATAACATTTTCATAACATTCATCAGAAACATTAAAGTGCTTACTTTCTAAAGCTTGCCTAAATAATCTTAAATCAACAGCTTTATCCTCTAATCTTTTAGAAAAAAAACCCAACCCAAAATCAATAAAAAAAATCTCCATGCTAGTTGATAAGGATCTACCCTTTATAATCATATTAGAAGTTGTCAAATCACCATGAATTATATCTAAATCATGCATTTCACCAATTTGTTCACCAATCTTCAAACAAACTTTTTCTCTTTCTTTTTTATTTAAGTTATCCAAAACATCTTTTACTAGATCACCCTCTATAAATTCCATAGTAATCTTCATATTTTTATCATCAGAATCTATAATTTTGGGAACAAAATCTAATTTATTCAATATTTTAGTCTCTCTCCTAGTCCTAAATTTCCTTAATTTCTCATCAATTTCCTTTAATCTATAACCCTTAACAACCCTTTCCTTAATTAATTCATTTCCCTCCCTAAATAACTTAGCCTCAGCACCAATTTGTATTAATTTCATCTTAACAAAACAAGAACCGTAAAATATTTAAATATTCTCAAACCTATATAATATATAAAAAATATATTTTTCAATAGGAAGGGGGAATATTTATGGATTATGAACAAAAACCAGATACAAACAGATTTGATCCTGCGGAAGAAATTGATATTTTCGAAGGATTTCTAGGGCAATCATTAGAGATCACAACAGAAGATTCGAATCAAAATGACCAAGTACCGTCAGGATTTCACAGAATAAAAGCAATACCTGCTGATAAAGGCATAGCGGAAATTATTAGAAAATCAACAAGAAATGAGCCTCTTAGTGGAAATGAAATAAAAACCATACTAGAAATAAGTAGAACTTATGGTCTTTTAAATGGAAATAGTCCACTAGCTTATGCTTTGGGTTTACAACCTCTTGATCCTAGAAAAGGAGGTCTAACTCCTTCAAAGGGTTCATATTTTTAGAATCCAGGAATTTTTCCTTTAAATTTTTTCATTAATTTACTAGGATCCTTGCCTTTCATTAATTTCATTAATTTCTTAGCCTGTCTATATTGTTTTAATAATTCTCTAACTTCCTTAGTTGTACAACCACTACCTTTAGCAATTCTCTCAATTCTTGTACTAGATAAAAGATCAGGATCTTCCAACTCTTCCTTAGTCATAGATTGCATAATATATTTCCATTTCACTAATTTTTCTTCCTGACCTTCTAACATTTCCTTAGGGATATCAACATTTCCCATTCCAGGGATCATATCTAAAACTTTACTTATTGGACCTAATTTTTTCATAACTTGCATCTGCTCATATAAATCCAAAAAATTAAATTCACCCTTCAAAAATTTCTTTCCTAAATCTTCAGCAGTTTCCTCATCAATAGCAATCTTAGCTTTCTCTAATAAGGCTTCCAAATCACCCATTCCTAATAACCTTCCAACAAAACCCTTAGGGTTAAATTCTTCTAAATCATCAACTTTTTCACCAACACCAATAAATTTAATTGGAGCACCAGAAACAGAACATGCGACTAAAGCTCCACCCGCTTTTCCTGTACCATCCATCTTAGTTGCAATTACACCAGTAATATTAACAGAATCATGAAATTGCTTAGCCTGCTTCTCAGCAGCTTGTCCTATATCAGCACTTATAATCAATAATCTTTCATCTGGTTTAATTTCTTTATTTAATAATTCAATTTCTTTAATTAAATCTTTACTTAAAGCATCTCTACCTGCAGTATCAATTAAAACCAAATCAAATTTTTCTAGTTCTTTTTTAAACTCTTCATAAATCTTAACAGGATCTTTTTCCTTTCTATCAGAAAAAACCTTAATCTTTAATTTTTTCCCTAATTGTTCTAATTGATCTATCGCAGCAGGCCTATGAACATCTAAAACTAAAAAACAAACTTTTTTTCCTCTATTTTGATAAAATTTACCTAATTTAGCTATAGTAGTTGTCTTACCACTCCCATACAAACCAACTAACATCACTTTACTATTTTTAGATTTTAAATTCAATTCTTTCTTCTCTTCACCTAAAAATCTAACTAATTCTTCATAGACAATATTAATCAAATATTCTCTTTGCGTAATACCTGAAGGAGGTTTCTCATTCAAAGCTCTTTCCTTAATATTTTTTGTTAGTTCAAAAACTAGCTTAACGTTAACATCTGCATACAATAAAGCCTTCTGAATTTCCTTAATTAATTCTTCAATTAACTTCTTATCAACTAATCCAGCTTTAGCTATCTTTTTCAATATTCCTTTTAACGAACTACCTAATTTATCTAAAACCATATTCTAAAACTAAAAAAAAGACATTTATAAATCATATGGATTTAACTTCCCAAATACTCCAAATATCCTCCCCTTCCAATACCTCTAACATTTCCTAAGAAATTCAATACATTTCTAACCTTTCTCTCATTACTAATTCCTCCTCTTTCAACTTGTTTCTTAATTATTTTATTAGTAGTTATTTCCTTCCAATCACTCCTCTCATAAACCAACTCAACTTTTCTAGGACCATTATAAAATACAGCTCTATTTACAAAAACAGTAGTTCCTATATTAACTCCTTTTCTATCCGGGAATGGTTTGCCATTCTCAATTTTACCAAATCCAAAAATTTCAGCAGCACTAAACTCCTTAAAAACTAAATTCAATTTATTATCCTGATCAACCCCAAATTGCACAGCTGCGCCTTCGATTTCTTGAACACTTTTTCCAGGCCCAACTATAGTAACTGCACCTCTGGCAAATGGACTTGGTTGCATTACACCTCCGACTTTTTTTTCTAATTTACTAACCACAACCTCCTTTTCTCCACTTTTCAGAGTAATTGTATTCTGTTCAGAAATAGGGACCAAAACTTTCCCAGTACTATCAACTATTAAATCTTGTTCACTCAATTCAAATTCACCAACACTACTTCCTCTTCCAGTTAATTCATATTCACTTCCTTTAATCTCAATCCTAACATAATTCTCGCCTCCTCTCCTAATCCAGATATTTTTTATCTTTCCAATATTAATATTTTTCAAATCTTGATCTAATTTATTTTTCAATACTAAACTTTGCACAACATTACTAACAATATTAACTTCCTCAAAAATAACACCACCGGGAACTATAATATCCAAACCATTTAATTCAAAGTCAGAACTTCCGTCTATTTTCATACTTTTAATATCAGAAAAAACACCATTCCTAATTGTAAACTCTAAATTAGTACCTTTAGCAATTATACCTTTCAAACTTGGCAATTTTACACTAGCATCACCTTTAATTTTAGCTTTATCATTTTCTATAGCTACTTCAAATTCAGTTATAAAATTAACAACACCATAAATATTGTCCACATATTTCACTACCGGTATAAACTTTTCCCCTTCTAATAATTTAACTTTATATGATTTTATAATATTATTTTCTCTAATTACAGTAACATTACCAGCAATTTCAGAATCTAAAGGTAAATTACTCTCAAATTTTCCAAAATTCTCAATTTCTAAACCATTTCTAATGATAAAAAAATCTTGGGCTGAAACAAAGTTTAAACTATTTAAAACTAAGATTATTATTAATATTAATTTAAAACTTATTCGCAAATTGGAATACATATTCAACACCTATAGTATTAGGTCGATCATCACTTATTACATATAAAATATTATTAACGTCCACTTCAACAATATCAATTTCAAATCCGCTTTCTTCAACTTCCTCCTTTAAATAAATTACATCAATAAAATCTGGATTTTGCCTTTCAGCCTCTACAATACCTTTGCTAATACCTAACATCTTTCCTAATCTAATATTATAATCAACTACATATAAGTCCTCAAAATTGACTACTTCACTTCCTCTAGAAACCTTTACAGGATAAAATAATCTACTTTCTACTCTATCATCAAAAATCTCTAATCTGGATCTTGGATCAGAAGTTTTCTCAATTGTAAATTCATTAAAACTAGAAAAATCAGCACATTTTTCAACTACAAAATTTAAATAATTGGCAATTTCCAAAGCAAATTCTTCTTTATTTATTAATAAATCTTGTCCCTCAAAATAACCATAAGCTACAGCTAATTCTTCATTTATAGCTAAACTATTATCAGGAACTTCAATATATCCTCCTTGTACCCCGGCTAAATACAAAGCTTGCAATAAATTTTCCTCAAAACAATTTTGGATTAATAATTTAACATTTTCTGCTTGAGATCCCAAGGTAGAAATAGTATTAGATCCATTTCCTCTTGATAAAAAATAAAATAAACCTCCAACTACTACTAAAATAACCAATCCCAATACCACATAAATAGTTACTTGACCTCTTTTAAACATACAGAACAACAACAATCCTGAATTTAAATAAATTCCTAATTAAAAAATACTATTTAAAATCTCTTTTTTATCAAATTCCTTAATATTATTAAGTTCTTGACCATTACAAACTAAAACAATAGGTTTCTTGGTAACATAAGTAGTGGAAATAAAAGCACCACCTTTCTCATCAACATCCATTTTAGTCAGTATAATAGCATCCAAACCAACAGCTTCATCAAAACTTTTAGCTTGTTCAACACAATCATTCCCAGTTATAGCTTCTCCCACAAAAATCTTCATATCTGGTTTTATAACCCTATCCATCTTTTTAATCTCCTCCATTAAATTTTTATTACTCTGTAATCTACCAGCCGTATCAATTAAAACAACATCTAAACCATGACTTTCAGCATATTTTTTAGCATCAAATCCAACAGCAGCAGGATCACTTCCATAATCATGTCTTATTGTTTTTACACCTAATTTATCTCCCCAACTTTTCAATTGTTCTATACTTGCAGCTCGAAAAGTATCTCCTGCACCTAAAACTACTTTCAATTTATTTTTCATTAACAAATTAGCAACCTTAGCTATGGTAGTAGTCTTACCAGATCCGTTTATTCCTAAAAACAAAATAACAAATGGTTTTTTCTTCTTAACTTCTCTAACAAAATCAACATCTTTACCTAAAAACAAACCTTCAATAGAGTTCTTTAATCCATCTTTAATAGATTCTTCAACCTTACCTCTTAAAATAGGTTTATCAACTAATTCTTTTTTCAAATCTTCTCTAATCTTCTCAACAACTTCAATCGCAACATTATTCTCTAATAAAGCAATCTCTAAATCAAAAAATAACTCCTCAAATTTATCCCCAGAAATTCTTTTAGTGATTACTTTTTCTTTTATTCTTCCAAAAAAACTCTTCTTTTCTTCTTTTTTCTCTTCATCTATAGGTTTTTCTTCAGGTTTCGCTTTTTCTTCTTTCTTAGATTTCTTTTCTTTAATTTCTTCCTTTCTGGGTTCTTCTTTATCAGTTTCTTCCTTAACACCATTTTCTTCCTTCTCTTTTTTCTTGAAAATTGAAAAAAATCCTTTTTTCTCTACCTTTTCTTCAACTATCTTCTTTGATTTTTTAATTGCTTTTTTCTCTACCTTTTTTTCTTTCTGAGACTCCTTTTTCTGTGAACTCTTTTCTAAAGTACTCTTAGAAAGCTCCTCTTCAGCTTCTTTTTCAACCTTTTTCCCAATAATTGAAACAGCATTCTTTATTTTTTCTTTCAAAAACTTAAACATATCCTATTATAGAAAAATTCAATTTAAAAAACTTTTTATACTAAATAATCCAGCATTATTACATGGCAAAAAAGAGATATAAAATCTATTTATTTAGACATGGTCAGACTATTCATAATTCTAAAGGTATATTCTCAGGCTGGTCTAAAACAAGATTAACCAAACGTGGAATAGAAGATGCAAAAATTGTAGCTATAAGGTTAAAAAATAAAAAATTTCAAGTAGCTTTCCAAAGTGATCAATCAAGATCTAAGGAAACATTAAAGTATATTCTAAAATATCATCCAGAATGCAAAAAAATAATCACAGATAAGAGGATTAAAGAAAGATCTTATGGAAAATTAACAGGCAAATCTCATTTATCGGCAGTTATGGCATATGGGCCAAAAAAATATGATATTTACCACAGATCATACGATATACCCCCGCCAAAGGGAGAAACAATTGAAATAGTTGAAAAAAGGGTCCTTAGTTTTATAAAAGATTTAATAGAATATATAAAAAAGAATAAAGTAAATGTAGCAATTTCAGCCCATGGTAATTCTATGCGACCATTTAGAAGATACTTTGAAAAACTAACAGTAAAACAAATGATGAAACTAGAAAATCCTTATGAAGATTTTTTTGAATATGAGATTAAAGTATAAATATTTAGTCATCCCTTAATTTATAGATTCCATCATCAGTATCTATTTTATCTTCTAAACCACTCGTAGTTCCTTTAGTAGGAGTTGCAGGATTAGATATTGGAATTTGCTGAGAAGGATTCACTTGATACATTGGAATCCCACCGCCTAGATTTACAACAGTTGCATTTTTAGAAGCAGTAACTTGTTTTTCTCTATTATCATTTTGAATAAGTTCTCTCATAATATCCCCTTTTGGAAGCATACTGCCTGCTTGTTTAATACGTTCAGCAGCTTCTTCATAATCAGAAATACTTTTTCTTGTTGCCCTGGCCATTATTCTAGTCTCTCTTGCCTGAAATTTTGCTCTAGCAACAGTAGTTAATATTTCATGAGATTCTCTAGTTGGATTTGGATTTATCACCCTTATACCTAAAATTTCAACACCATACCTATTACGAATAGATCTTGGTTCTTCTTCTGTGTTCAAATACTCTCTAGCTTTTTCTATATATAATCCCCTAGCAACTACAAGACCTTTAATAGCACCAATCTGATCTTGTAAAGCACCTGCAACCATTTCATCCAATTTCTCAACCCTAGGTTGCTGCACTATCCAAACATATTTAAAAGGATCCCTAACTACCCATCTGTATTGTACATCCATATCAAACTCAAAAGCATCTATAGAAGTTGCATGAAACTTCATTACTTGTTCTGAATCTGTTTCATCAATAGACTCAAATTTTCCATCCTTATCTTTCTTCCTTTTTTCAAAGGGCCGTATAAGTAAAGACGTCATACGAGGCTTCAAAATCCTATCCCTTTGTCCAAAAATTGTTTGAGTCGGCCAGTAAGCTGTATCATCATTACGTATATAAGGCCATCCTCCACTAAGAGCTTGAATAAACATTAGAGCTCCAAATCCAAGAGTTGTTATACCACCTGTATAGGGACCAAATCCTCCATACAGTGACCCAAGTGCAGTACCCACAGCAATGGTTGATAAAGCTTTAATTTTAAATCCCATAACACCAAATTTATTTTCCTGCTTTATAAATCTTTCTATAGTAATGACTACATAGTAGTGATTTAATAAATTAAATTATTTCAAAAAAATTAACAAACATTAAAGTATAACTCAAACAACAACAATCTTTATAACTTAATTCTACATATGGAAGTTTATAAGAACTTGGTTCTTATTTCTAAAGGGAGAATTAAAATTGGCTGAGATCGCTATAACATATGAGACTATTTATGAATTACTAAGAAAAGAAAAATATGAACCAGAACTTCAAGCATTACCAAATAATTTCTTCAGCAATGTTATCGATTACATAAAAGAAAAAGAATCAATAGTAGAATCTCAAAAATCTCAAAAATCAATTTTCTCAAAAGAAACAGAAAAAACAGAAAAACAAATTATTAATGTAAAAAAAATATTAAGAGAAATTTATGAAAGAAGAGAAAATAAAATTATACAACTTGCTTTATTCTCATCAAGAACTGACATCAAGCAAGAATACTCAAATATGCTTGAAGAAGAACAAGAATTCTTCAATTCATTACTAAAAACATTAAATACATATAGATCTGGAATCCTATACAACTTAATTAACTTAAAACAACCAAAAATTTCACTACCGAAAGATATAAAAACTGAAAATAAAGAAAAATCTAAATTGGTTAGATTTTTACATTCAGTACCAAAATTCATAGGAGAAGACCTTAATATCTATGGTCCTTTTTCAGATAACGACATGGCAAATCTGCCACACAAAGCAGCACAAGTTTTAATAAACAAAAAACGTGCTTTAGAAGTCAAATGAAACGCCCAAAAAAGATCAAAAGATACTGTAAATTCTGTCGTAAACACACAGAGCAAGAAGTTTCAGTAGCTAAAAAAAGAGAGAGGGGATCATTAAAGAAAGGCTCACTCCGGAGAGCAAAAAAACGTGGTTTAACTAGAGGCTACGGAAATAAGGGGAGATGGGGATCAAAACCAGCTATCTCAAAGTTCAATAGAACAGGTGCAAAAATCTCAAAGAAGCCAGATTTAAGATTTAAATGTAAAACTTGTAATAAAACAACAACACAAGCTCAAGGCATGAGAGCAAAAAAGGTTGAAATAATATGAGAAGAGAACCAACATCAAAATTTATTAAGCTAAGATGCATTAAATGCAAGAATGAGCAGATAGTATTTGGAAAACCATCTACAGAAGTTAAATGCCTTGTATGCGGAAAAATCCTAGTAGAGCCTCAAGGAGGGAAGGGAAACGTAAAGGCTCGTATATTAGAGGTATTAGATTAAAATGTATTACAAAAAAACAACATTACCAGAAGAAGATGAAATTGTTATTTGCACAGTTAAAAGAATCTTACCTCATTCTGTATTTGTTTCTTTAGACGAATATAAAAATACAGAAGGTATGATCCACATATCAGAAGTTTCTCCAGGAAGAATTAGAAACCTAAGAGACTTTGTAAAAGAAGGAAAAACAATTGTTTGCAAGATATTAAACATAAGAAGGGAGAAAAACCATATTGATTTATCCTTAAGGCGCGTTCCTTTAACTGTAAGAAGAAAAAAAGAAGAGGAGTATAAACAAGAATTAAAAGCTGAAAAATTACTTGAACAATTCGCAAAATCACACAAAACAACTTTAGAAGACATTTACAAAGGATTTGGATCTCAAATAATGGAAAAATACAGCTCCTTAACTAGTTTCTTCAATCAGGTACTAAGTAACAATATTGACTTACCAAAAGAAATCAAAATAGAAAAGAGGCTAGCTGAAGATTTAGTTGAAAAAATAAAAGAAAAAATAAAATTACCTGAAGCACAATTAGAAGCAAATATAAAATTAACATCTAAAGATTCTGCAGGAATAGAAAAAATCAAAGAAATATTCAAAAAAACAAACGCTTTAGCTACTAAAAACAAATATAAAATAAAAATGACTTATTTAAGTGCACCTAGATACAATCTTCAAGTAACTTCAAGCAATTTTAAAAACGCAGAAAAAATATTAAGCGAAGTTTCAAATTTCCTAGTAGATGAAGCTAAAAAACAAGGATGTGAAGCAGAATGGCAAAAGAAATCTTAAAATGTGCAAGTTGCAATATATATACATTAAAAGAATCACATTGCAATCAAGAAACAATAAATATAAAACCGGCTAAATTTAGCCCAGAAGATAAATTCGGAAAACATAGAAGGATATATAAAATTAAAATGGGTAGTATGCAAAATGAACTGGAAAATTAATAAGGTTTCAAATCCAAAAATTAAAAATCCTATCCTTATTGAAGGATTACCAGGAATAGGTAATGTGGGGAAGATAGCAACTGATTTCATGATAGATAGTTTAAACGCTAAAAAGTTATTGGAAATAACATCTTACAACTTCCCTCATTGTGTTTTTGTAAATGAAGACAATTTAGTAGAGCTTCCAACAATAGAATTATTCTACAAAAACTATAAAGATAAAACTTTATTATTATTAGCAGGAGACATTCAACCATTAGATGAACCTTCTTGCTATGAATTTTGTGATCAAATCCTAGACATAGTAGAAGCTCATAATGGAAAAAAAGAAATTATTACTTTAGGAGGTATAGCGCTAGAAAAAAACCCGAAGAAACCAAGAGTTTACTCCACAGCTAATGAAGAAAAAATAAGAAAAAAATACGCAACTAGGTTAATACAAGATAATATTTATGGAGTCGTCGGTCCTATTGTTGGAGTTTCAGGATTACTAGTAGGATTAGCAGGAAGAAGGAAAATACCAGCTATTTCATTATTAGCTGAAACATATGGTCATCCCAATCATTTAGGGATAAAATCTGCACGTGAAATCCTTAAAGTTTTAAATCAAAAACTAAAACTAAAACTAGACTTAACAGAACTAGACGCTGAAATGGGATTAGAACAGGAAGAACATTTAGAGAAAAAATCAACTAGAATTAAAAAATTAAAACAAGCAACAATGTCTGGAAAAGACATAAATTACATAGGTTAGAACTTATAGATATTTCTTCTATGCCAAACTTCTATAACTAATATAGTTGAACCTTCTGATTTATCTCTAAAATTCACCCAATTTTTTTTGTTTTACTATTTTTTCATTATCTTCTAATTCAATTTCACCGTAAACTCCATCATATCCTGGTTTTATTCTTAGTCTATTCTCTCTATTTTTTATAATAATACTACTCATTTTTTCAGGAACAACTTTATTTAGATCATCTTTACTAACATTCAATAAAACATTAAACTCATTTTTAAATTCTTTAATTAATTTATTATAAATTTCCCAATTTTTTTTACTATTTAATTGTTTAATATCATAAACTTTCCCAATCAATTCTTGTAACGGTATTACTTCAATAAAACTATTAGCATATTCAGGTCTATATCCTTTCTCTTCTTTAGCTAGTTCTTCAACTCTATACCCAACACCTATAGTTAATTCCTTACCACATTTAGGACATATCTTATCTAGTTTCTTACTTTCAATAAAATCACAAGAAAAATCACAATTTCTATGCCCATCTATATGATACTTCCCATATTCAGGATTAACTTCTATTGTTCCATTTAATCCTTTACCAACTCTTATGGCTCTTATTATATCTTTATATTTCAAATCACAGTCAAACATAGTAACTTCTCTTCCAAGCCTAAATGGCCAAAAACTATGAGCATCGCTAAAACTAACAATATTTACATTTTCCTTCATTCTCCATAACATTGGAGGATTAGCACTCATTCCACTTTCAATAGCATATATCTTATTTACTTTATCCTTAAAGCAATCTTTCAATGAATCAAATCCAGATTTGCTACCATAAATACCAAACCAAGAAGTCATACAATGAGCCGGTATTATCTCAATATCATCACTAATCTCTTTCATAATTTCAACTAATTCAACACAAGTCATCCCAAAAATAGGCCTTCCATCATAATCTAATCTCCCTTTTTTACCTAAAACTTCAATTACTTGATCAGAAATCTCTTGATTGGGAGAAAAGATCAATAAATGCACAGCTCTCTTTCCATTATCACTATAAATTAAGCTAACTTCTGTTTGCCATAAAAATGGAAATTTATTCTTACTCCATAAAATACCATTATCATCTTCCTTTAAATTCTCCTTAATCTCTTTATTCCAAGTAGGATGTTGAAAATCTCCTGTTCCTAATAGATTCAAGCCTTTAATTCTTGCATATTTCTCTAAATAATCAAGATTTATTTGTTTACTGCAAGCACGAGCAAATCTAGAATGTATCTGTAGATCAGCTATAATCATAAAAATAAGAAAAAGATAAAGTATTTATTAACTTTCTGAATCTTCAACATCTAAAGGAGTAGTAATAGCATTCTTATAGAAATAACCAATTACTATATTTACAGGCTCTTCAACAGCACCAGCAGGAGCACTTGAAGTACTAATATCACATCTTATGTGTTTTTTATTTTCTGTCAATTTAATTTCCCCTGAAGCTTTACCATCTAGTTGTGAACATGACACATCATGCCTACCAGATCCAGTTCTTACCTCTACATCTAATCTATGTTCTTTATCTTGCTCTCTTACACATGTATTTGAAAATTGTTTTGGTGGATAAACTGTTCCACTTCCTTTATTCTCAACAGTAAATGATAATTGTACTTTATTAGTTCCGGAACTTCTTTCCAAAACACTATTCACTTGCACAGGAGCTCCAGAATTAAATACTTGTATATTCTCATTATTAACTTGACATGCATCATCTGTATCTCTGTCTGTAGCTTCTTTTTTCAAACATACTTTAGTAGTAGCCCTAGTTTGGTATAAATAACAAATATCCATTCTAACACTAGTAGTGAAATCAGCAACTAAATCATACTTGTATTTAGCATTTTCAAATCTCAATTCATCTTCATCACCTTTAAACACATCATCACTACTCTTGCTTACACCTTCTAATCCGCTTTTTAATACAACATTAGGATTAGAAATACTAAAACTAGTAGCATCAATACCGCTTAAAGTTCCTATTACTTTGTTAGGAGGAATATCAAATTCACCAACATTTTCAACATTAACAGTTATATCAAAATCTTCTTGATTATCATCAAATATACTTGAAGGAGGCTCTCCCCCAACATAACCAATCTCTAATCCATCATCACCACCAACAAAAGGTCCTATAGGCTGTTCAGCTTGTTGAGCACAACCTAGAATAAGGATAGATAAAGCTACCATAAAAAACATCAATATTTCCCTCTTCATCCATATACCTCCTTTTTAACTAATAATCCTAAATATTTTCTTATATTTAAAGTTAATTATTTCTATCAAATGAAGTTAATTGGATTGGACCTGCCTTTATCCTCATTTTATAGGGAAAATTATATTCTATCCACATTTGATGATCAGTATAACTCTGCCCTACTTTTAATTGTTTAATTATACAATTTATGGTAGCTTGATTATTAGTAAAAATAACCTTTTTTGGTGCACATTCTGCATTTCCAGCAGTGGAAATCCTAACAGTAGGCACCTCCATCACATCTTTCTCTCTATCATTACTAAATATTTCTCCTCCCCCGACATTTTTCAAAACAATTTTCAAATCAACAAAGAAATCATCTTCACCTAATGGTGTAGCTATTTTTTCAATCCTATCAACAGTTACAGGAGCATATGTAGCTTGTTTACCTAATTTACCAGAAGTAATTACTTCTTGATTTGAACAAGGAACATCCTCAGCAGTCTCTCTTTTCAAACAGAAATTTGTAGGTATAACAACATGATAATTATTTATAGTAAGTTCAGCAAAGATATTTAATTTAGTTCCTGGGGCTATATCTTCAGATTCGTATTCAAATTCTTTCGCAGTTTCTGGAAAGAAATGTTTCTCAGGAATAATATTTATTATTTTATCTGGATCATTAGGATCACTGATTGTTCTTGCAGCTTTTAAAGGAGCATCAATAATTCCTATTTGTGTTTCAATTCCATTAGGCAGATTATCCCATATTTTTAACTCTCCTCTAACATCTTCCCCATAATTATCAATTCCAACCCTTACTAAAAAAGTTGAACCTTCTCCAATTATAATTCTATCAGTTGGCGGAGCTCCTGGTAAAAAATACATTCTTATTCCCCTGCCTATTTCCGGCTGATCTTGTTTTCCTAAAAAAGACAAGCTGGGAAAACCAGTACAACCAACTATTAAAAACAACAATAAAATCAAAAATAATAATTTTATTTTTTTCATCTTCTTTTTCATAATATTTTACTATTTAAATTATTTTGGAATATCATCAATTTGGAGGATTAAACTTAACCTCTGTGCTAGTTATCCTAGTTCCGGGCTTTTCCTTACAGGCAATATAATAAGTTCTTAGAGGAAAGTCTAAATTTAATTTTTTATTAAGGTTATGTATTTCCCCATCAGCACTAGTAAATTCTTTAGACATTTGATCAAACGAATTGTCTGGACTAAGTGAATTCCCACATTCAGAAACTTTATTTGTTGTAACAACAATCTTAACGTCATAAAAACCTTCTTCATTACTCAAACTAGTTTCTACACTAGAACTTAAAATTTCAAATTCATTAACCTCCTCAGGAGTCTCTTCTATACTTACCCCACTATCTCTTAAACTTTTTATTTTTTTCTCTATTTCTTTAATTTTACCAGCATTACCACAATAAGCTTGTAAATATTTTACTATTACTTCATCTGAGAGCTTATTCAATGGATCCAAAGTATTTTCACATATTTTTAAATACCTCTCTAGTTTCTGAATATCATTACTCTCAGATAATTGATCCATAAATTTTTTTGGATCCTCCTTAGCCCACTCATCATCCTCTTTAATATCCCCAATCCTACTCTTTATATATTCAAAGGTAGTCCCTTCACTAACAGTATAATCTGTAGTTTGAAATGCACTAATCCTAAATTCTTCTATATGATCTTTTGCTTCTCCTCTTATTCTAAATTCACAAAAATAACCACAACCAGTACTAGTACTACAATGTTTTAAAAGATCTTGTCCTTCTCTTTTTAAGCTCAATCTTTTTCTTTGTTCCCCGCTACCAGGATCAAAATCACATTGTCCTGTTGGTTCAAACCAACCAGGAACCTCTAAAATCAAATTCTTAGGAACAATAGTCCCAACCCAATCATTAGAATTTGGTAAAGTTCTAATAACTAACGAGTAAGGTTCATCTCTTGGATACAATGGTTGTTGATCTAAAATAGTTAATCTTAATCTAACAGGACCACTACTAAATTCAGGTATAGATCTCCTTTCATTATCAATTAATCCGGGAAAACTAGCAGCATTTCTTAACTCATTCAAAAATTCAACATCACTACTCTCTCTTTTTTCAATTTGCTCAAAAGTATTTCTATCTAATAAATATGCAGTAACATCTGCTCTTGTTATAAATCCTTCATAACTGATATTCATAAATGCTTTTCTAGTTTCTTTTTCTTTTTGTATACCAGTAAACTTAACTTTTCCAGCTTCAAAATCACATCTAGTAAACATAGTAAAATTACTATCTTTTCTAATTCCCTCAATTATTATCTTCCCTTCTTTATCAGAATCTTTTACAGTACCTGGACCAGTAAATTTAATAGTTCCTATATAGTCTTCTTCCAATGAGTTAAAATCTTTAGGAATATAACAAAAAAACCCCAATTTAACTTTTGCTTTTTCTTCAGATTCATCCCTAAATAATGGAACCGTATAATGTTTAATTTCAGCATTAAACCTTAAACTTTGCATTGTTCTAAATTCAGGTATGACAGGGTTAAAACTTTGGAATTCTAATCCAACTTTTGCTCTTTTTTCAACATTAGGATTAGTAAACTCACCGTATCTAACAAAAAAAGATTCAGGATCTTTAAGATAACTCCAATAAGTCTTTAATTTTTCACTAAATGTTTCTCCAGCTGAAACTTCAGCACTAGCTCTTAATCCCTCAAAAAAACCTATACCAGAAGTTGTCCATAAAAAAAAGACTACTATTGCTACCAATGTTAATAATATCCCATAACCTATTTTATTTTTAATGAAAGATACTAAAGCTAAAATTCCTACAAATATCAAAACTATCCATTTAAGAGATAGAATCCCTTCAAGATAAGTTAATGAATATAAGAGGATAACAATAAGAATAGCAATTAAAATATACCACCAGCCCTTAGCTTGTTTATTTTTTAAATAAGAAAAACCAACTAAAAGCAAAGTTAAGACAACTAAAGCAGGAATTAAATAAACAAGAGTAAAATTAACACCTACACCGAAAAGTGAAAGGCCAGGAGCAATTCCAAGAAGACCATTATAAATAATATACGCAATTAAAGCTATTCCACCAACAATGAGCAAAATATAAAAAATATTTTTTTTAGACGGATACTTACCGCTATTAAGAATATAGTAAGCAAAGAATAATATTAGACCAGGAATTAACAACCATAAAACAGGTACACCATATATTCCACTTGCTAACAAACTCCACAAATCAAAAAAATAAAATCCTATCCCTAATATTGCCAAAACTATCAAACCAAAAATTATTGATCCGACAATTTTATTCCCAGTAAAAAAATTTCTCAAAACTCTTGCTTTTGAGATTAATAAAACTAATAACACAAGTAACACAAAGGCACCTACCAAAAGAGGAATATAGGAACCACCAATACCAGATACTCTAAAAAATATAGCGCTAATTACTCCAAATATTAATAAAATCAATAACCAAATCCACCATTTTCCCTCTCTAGCAGGTCCTAAATCCTCAGTTGTGTGAGTAGGTGGAACTCCTGAGACTATACCTTTCTCTCTCTCTTTTTGTATTTGTTGCTGTGCTGCTATATGTTTAGCTCTTAATTTCTTTTTGGCTTGATTATTCAGTTTACGCCTTTGATACCAACTTAATGAACGTGAAACTTTAGGTTCAGATGCAATTTTATAGGTTCTCCTTAATCTAAATTTATTTCTTATCTCCTTTACTTTATTCATAAACCAGTTAATGACACCACTAACTGTCTCTTCTTGTCTTACTCCTCGAGTCTCACTTTGTAGAGCCTTTGATCTTAATTTTTCAATATTTCTAATCAAACTAAGTTTTTCTTGCTCTATACGGTTCCTTCTTTGCACCAAACCACGATCTTCTGGATGGTTCCTTATTTCTTCGTCTAATTCACGACCTTCTTCTATAAGTCCTCTTCGTTTCCTATTTAACCTAGATATATAACTCATTCTAGAACCCTACCACTCCTTTTACTTCCATTTTAATACAATTTATACTAATCATAGATATATAAAACTTTCAGAACTAAATTTTCTCAAAAATAATCTCTAATAAAACAATATCAAACTCTTCTTTAGCAAAAATCATAATAAAATTCTCACCTTCATCAATAAATCCAGTAATATCTTTCTCAAATTCATCATCATTTTGATCTAAAAATATAGTATCACCATTTACTCTAATTTCAGCTCTTTTTCTATCTAGATCATCATCAAACTTCATTTTAAGAGTAACTTCAGCATCATCGTCTAAAATATCCTCAAATTGTTCATCATCAACAGTAAAGAAATACCTAGGATTAAATCCTTCATCAAAATCATACGTCAACTTAATCTTCTCAATTATATAATTTCCTTTATTTATCTCAAAAGTTAAAAAGTTAGAATCATCTTCAAAATAATCATCAGGAACATCAATTTCTACAGGAGTAGCATCACAAACAACCTTACCATAAAATATATTCCTTCTATTCAAAAACACACTCATTACACCTTGATCAGGTAAAATTTCAATACAATTCACAAAAAATTCTAAAACCGCATCATCAACAGCCTCAGCTCTACCAACCTCAAATCTTCTTAACTCTTGTGTATTAACTAAGCTAGACTCCTTAATTAACTCAATATCCCTAAGAACATACTCACTAGTACTTAAAAAAGCAATTCCTGGACTAGAAGCTATAAATCTTAACTTATTAACATCTCTTAAATTAACAACAGGTAATTTAACAGGTACATCTCCAATATCAACCTTACCTTCAAATATAGCATTCCCATTTAATTCAATAATCAAATCACCAGAACTATCAACAACGTTAAAAAATAAACTTAAATCTTCTAAATCAACCATATCATCTAATTCAAATTCAATATCCTTATAATTATCATTAAATAAAGTCCTAGAAACAGTTATTTTATCAGCTAGTTTCCTAGTTGATTTTTTTGTAGTATCAAGCAAATTAACAGAAGGAAAGTCTTTCTCAACCTCATTTTCTCCTGGTGGTAAAACAACCCCTGGTTGCCTTAATAATAAAGTCTCTTCATCATCATTTTTATCTTTATCCTCGTCCTTATCTCTATCACTTCTAGTGTCATAATCATCATAATCAATATCTTTTCCTTCTAACACATCTTCTCTCGCATCTTCAGGAAGTAAAACCAAGTATGCAATCAAAAATAATCCTATTAAAAAGATTAATACAGCAACAGAACCAGTAGCAGTATGCTCTGCCCCTCTTTTTGATTTCATAAATAATAACATCTTTTATTAATATTTAAATATTGCCCTATTTCTTAGATTTAGAAAGGAATTTATAGATTGCTCTAACAGTATAACCAGCAAGTAAACCAGCACC
>JBBSWZ010000004.1:23585-27759 GCA_038046025.1 Nanobdellota archaeon
TAGAAAGGAATTTATAGATTGCTCTAACAGTATAACCAGCAAGTAAACCAGCACCAGCAAAGGCAGTTATAGGTAAAAAAAGTCCAGCTGCTATGCTACCTAAAGATGCTCCAACATAAGCTCCAGCACCATAATCAAAAGTAGCTTTAGCAAGTCCATAAGCTATAGGTGTAGCCCAAGACAATAAAACTCCTCTCGCACTTCCAGCAGCAGCAGCAACAAATGAGCCCATACCAACTATATCTATAAGAGGAGTACTAACAAGGGCATCAAGACTAGGAGCCCATCCACTATGTTCAGTAATGACAGGACTTAATTTATCATAAATAAAATTAACAAATCTATCACTTATATTAAAATAATCAAGACTTATACCTATAGCCGCACCTGAAGCAGGATAAGCAAGATCCCTTCCTTCAAAACCTAAAACTTTATCATCTAAACTTTCTGCCATTTTTATTCATCCTTAGAAGCAAATAACCTATTTATAAACTTTTCTATATTTAACTACTATAAAGTAACACTAAATAGCAAACTTCAATAACCTAGGTTCTTTTAATAACAATTTAATAAACATCTTAGAAACAAAATCTCTATCAACAGAATTCAATATTTCTCTAACCTTATCTTTCTTAACCAATTTAATCAATTCATTATATTTACTATCATCCATCTTATCCAATTTCTTCCTCAACATCAAATGCATCCACATATCACTACCAATTCTTTTTCTCCATAGTTTATCATAACTTTTACCTTCTAAAATAGATTTACATAACTCCTCGCTAGCCATCATCCCTTGTAATATCCCACCAAAAGTAGTAGCCTTAACAAAACCAGCAGAATCACCAACTAAAAAAACATTATCTTTACTAGTCTTAACTCTAGGATTATAAATAGGAATTATTCCAGATTGATATTCCAAAATTTCACCATTAAATTTCTTAACATATTCATAAAATAAATCCTTAGGATTAAAATTAGCAATAATGCCTAATCTAGTAATTTCTTCATTCTCAGGAACACTCCAACCAAAATACCCTTTTCCTAAAAAAACTTCATAAAATTCATTGCTAACTTTTGCTTTTACTCTAGCTTGCAAACCAGTAACAAACCTCTTATCATTAAATAAACCATTGCTCTTAGCTACTAAACTTAATGGCCCATCAGCTCCAACTAAAAAATCAGTTTTAAATTTACTTTTACTTGTAATAACCTCATTATTTTTAAAATCCAAATATTTCTCGTGCAATCTTATTTCAGCACCTGCATCTAAGGCCTTTTCAACTAAATACTCATCAAATTTAGCTCTATCAAAAATATTATCTCCTTTTATCTTAATATCAACATAATCTCCATTAGGACTATGAACTCTTACACAATAAAACTTATTTACTAATATATTTTTATCAATTTTAATTAACTTATCAACAGAGCTAGTTATTATCCCTGTACACTGCACAGGCTTTCCTACCAGTTTATGCTCCTCAAATATTTTAACATCCTCGCCTTTCTTAGCTAGTAAATAAGCTAAATAACTTCCACTGGGACCAGCGCCAATTACTGAAATCATCACTTTTTTCTACTTAAAAAAATTTATAAATCTACCTAAAATTCTTAAATCTAATGATTGAAGACATTTTCTTAATAATAATAACTTTAGCAGCATTAATATCTGCCACAATCACAGATTTAAGAACAAAAGAAGTTCCAGACTGGATTAGCTATGCACTAATATTCTCAGGATTATCAATCAGATTAATTTTCTCTCTAATAAATTCAGAGCCCTTTTATTTCCTTTACGGATTACTTGGCTTTGGATCAATGTTTCTACTAGGAAATATTCTCTATCATACAAAACAATGGGGTGGTGGAGACGCAAAACTAATAATGGGACTAGGTTCTACATTAGCAACTAAACCATTTTACTTACAAAATTCAATAATGCCTTTTCTATTGATTTTAATATTAACAATATTCATAATAGGTTCAATTTACGGATTTATCTGGTCCTTAGCTTTAATATTCAAAAACCCAAAAAATTTCAAAGAAGAATTCCTAAAATTAAATTCTCAAAATTACAAAATAATAAAAATTCTAACAATAGTAGTAGCAATTATCTTAATATTCCTTTCATTTTACCTAACAAATTTAAAATTCATTCCTATTATTATAGCTGTTTTACTTTTAATTTATCCTTATTTATTCATAGCAGTTAAGGCAATTGAAAACTTACATTTCTACAGATTAATCCCAGTAGAAAGACTAGTAGAGGGAGATTGGATAGCTCAAGATATAAAGTTAAATAATAAAATAGTTTATCCAAAACGTGAGTTAGGCATTGAAAAGAAAGACATTGACAAACTAATTAAAATTGGAGTCAAAAAGGCTTTAATAAAGGATGGAATTCCATTCATACCTTCTTTCTTACTAGGAGCAATAATAGCTTTGATCTTTGGTAATCCTTTTATTTAGTGAGATGATAGGGACTGTAGTTCCTTATTAGGGAATTCTCT
Organism: Nanobdellota archaeon; assembly: GCA_038046025.1. Lineage (GTDB taxonomy): Archaea > Nanobdellota > Nanobdellia > SCGC-AAA011-G17 > JACPIM01 > JACPIM01. The sequence continues at coordinate 26,102 of JBBSWZ010000004.1, forward strand.
GATAAGAATCATCTAATTTAATAACCTTAATTTTCTTTTTCTCAATTTTCTCTTCTTTTTTTCCTGAGGCTTTTTCTAAAATGCTCTCACGAATACTTTTAGCTACCTTATCCATCTCATCATTAGAAATTTCTTTTTTCTCCCAACCAATTCCAATTTTATCATCTTTAAATCTAGGTATAATATTAACACCAACATGAGGAACAACTTGTCTAGCACCAGCACCGCTATTTACAATCATACTAGTGCCTCGAGCTTTCGTAACTTCAAAGACAGCTTTTCCAATATTATTAGCTAAATTAAACAATTCAGAAACATCTTCCATCTGAGCTAAAACTTCATAATGTTTTTTAGGAAACAATAAAACTTGACCTTTATTTCCAGGATTAATATCCAAAACAGCTAAAAATTTATCATCCTCATAAACCTTCTTACTTCCAACTTTACCTTCGATTATACTACAAAAAACACATCCACCTTGCTGACCCTTTAAAAATTCCAATTGCTCAGGACTTAATCTTTGAGTGAATTCTTGCAGTTTAGCTCTTTGTTCCTCAGGAGGTAGCTTTGCTATACTATTCAATTCTTCAATCTGTTCTTCTGTTAAAGGATTTTCCATTTTAAAATCCTCTCAATCTTTCTTCAAGATAATCAAATGATTTTCCATCAAATTTTTTTCTTTGGCTTTCATATTCTCCTTGTTCTGATTCTAATCCTCTACCAACAAGGTCCATAAATTTAGAAGTTAACCAATGACTAACACGAGTATATGGCTTATGTGATTCTCCTGCATATTTTGAATATAACACAGAAGCACAAGCTATACTACCCAAATCACTCCAATTTACCTCTGGTATAGTATCTGTCATTTTTACTATTATTACCTTTTTCTCATATATAAACCTTACTATTTTTACTACTTATAAGAAATAACATATATCCTATTTTCCGAGTTCTTTTTGCCAACTTTTTCTAAAAAGCTGTAAGAAAAGCTCAACCTATAGCTCTCCTAACATCAGTCACTTCTACGCTTTCAACACCCTCTACATTCCTTAATTGATCTTCTAAAGGATCTAACCCACCTTTATTCTCATCTATGCTCACAACAACAATTAAAGCATTTAAACCAAAGGCAACAGGCTCTCTATCAACTTTCTCAGTTTTAGCACCAAATTTACTAATTACATCTTCAACTTCATTTTTTACATTATCTAAATCAGTATCAACAGTTTCAGGCATAAATTTAAATGTAGCTAATACAAAACCCATATTAATTAGGACCTACAAATTCGCATTTCTCACATTGATATGGAGTACTCAACCTTCTATCTTGAAAACTTCTAGTTATAATAGATTTACCACAACTAGGACATGGAAAACTAACAGAATTAGCAGGAATTATCTTATCCTTTTTTTTAACATCTATAAAAACCTCTTCTTTTAATTCATTTTTTTCCAAAGCATTCTTTTTTAAAGAGGGTTCTTCTTCAACAGACAATATAGGCACATCATCAAATAAGGGCTGCTCTTTTCCAGAAGTTTCACTAATAGTTTTACTATTAGGCTCAGTTGATTTATCAACTTGGGTTCCTAAAAGATTCTTTTTAACCATTTTACTAGAATTTCCTAAATAAATGTTTATAAAGATTTCTAATCTT
>JBBSWZ010000005.1:0-1345 GCA_038046025.1 Nanobdellota archaeon
CCTTCCAATGTCAAAAAGCGCTGAAAGGAAGCTATCTTTCTGGGCAAACAAGAGGTGATCATTAATTATTTAATTCTATGAATTTTGTGTTTTCGCATGTACATATAAAATCTGGTATAGTTCCTTCTACTGTAAATAAAGCTCCACAGTTAAGGCATTGAATTTCTTTCATTTTTTCTCTTGAACTTTTGATAAAGTTCTTTTCTTGTTAATAAAGGTGGCAAGGGGGGTATGGTTGTGATTCAAGATCACACCTAAAGCTAAAAAGCATGAACCCTTGCCTGTGTTACTATTCTATAGATGTAACTTATATATAAATGTTTCTATTTTGTAAACACCTACTAGTAGTAATTGTTTGCTGTTGTTCTTATTGGTAGTCAATGTTATTAGGAAAGTAATTTAAATTCTGAGTTTTAATTATTTACGTGGAAAAGACAAAATCTATATGGATGGATGGTAATTTAGTTAATTGGGATGAAGCTAAAGTTCATGTATTAACTCATAGTTTGCATTACGGAAGTGCTGTTTTTGAGGGTATTAGGTGTTATAATACTAATAAAGGTAGTGCTGTTTTTAGGTTACAGGACCATATTAGGAGGTTATTTAGATCTGCTAAAGTTTTTAATATGAATATTCCTTTTTCAGAGGGATTAGTATCTAAGTCGGTAGTGAATACTATTAAAGCTAATGAAATTAATGAATGTTATATTAGACCTATTGCTTATTTTGGATATGGTGTTATGGGATTAAATCCTAGTAAATCTCCTGTTAATTTTTCTATTGCTGTGTGGCCTTGGGGTAAGTATTTAGGTGAGGAAGGTATTAAAATCTGTAGTAGTAGCTATATTAGGACACATCCTGATAGTACTAATGTTAAAGCTAAAGTTTCTGGACATTATGTTAACTCTATTATTGCTAATTTGGAAGCAAAGGATAGAGGTTTTGATGAGGCTTTATTATTGGATTATGCTGATCATGTAGCTGAGGGTCCTGGTGAAAATATCTTTATTGTTAAGGATGGTGTGCTATATACCCCTAAATTAGGTAGTATACTTCCTGGAATTACTAGGTGGACTATCTTGGAATTATCCAGGGATTTGGATATTGATGTTGTTAAAACTGATCTTGAATTAATTGATGTTCAAGATGCTGATGAGGTGTTTTTTACTGGGACTGCTGCTGAAGTGCATCCTGTTTTTCAAGTTGATGATGTAATCATAAATGAAGGTAAAGTTGGTGAAATAACTAATAGATTAAAGAATTTATATTCTTCTGTAGTTCATGGTGATATTGATAAGTATAATAAATGGTTAACTTATATTTGATTTTTTTGTTTACACTTAAG
>JBBSWZ010000005.1:1445-4026 GCA_038046025.1 Nanobdellota archaeon
TTATCTTAATCTAATAACTTCTAAGTTTTTAGGAGCATTGGTTTCAATTCTAGCTAATTTATGTATAGAGGAAGCTAGGTCTAGAGTTTTTGAAGATTCTCCATGGACTATGATTACTTTTTTAGGTTTTGGATCACAAGTGGATAAATATCTTATTAGTTCTGCTCTTCCAGCGTGCCCACTTAATCCAGAAATTGTTTTAACTTCCATGTTTACTTTAATGCTCTCCATTCCTTTTTCTCCAGGAACTTGAACTTCTGATTCTCCATTTTGGATTCTTCTACCTAATGATCCTTCTCCTAGATAATTAACAAACATTATAGTATTTTTAGGATTATCTGCTAGTCTTCTGAAATATTCAACTGATGCACCAGCTGTCATCATTCCTGACGTTGCCATTATAACACAGGGTCCTGTTTCTTCAACAATTTGATCTTGTTCTTTTTTTGAGGAAATTCTCATAAAAATATCTGATAAAAAAGGATTATGATCCCTATGGAAAATAGATTTTCTTACATTTCTATTTAAATAATCTGGGTATGCTGTGTGTATAGCTGTTATGTCCCAGACCATTCCTTGAATATAAATTGGTATTTTTTCTAATTTTCCTTCTCTAATTGCTTGTTCTAGAATAAGCATAATTTCCTGTGAACGACCGACACCCAAAACAGGGATTAATACTTTTCCGTTTCTATCTAGTGTTTTTTTAATTGTGTTAATTATGTCCTCTTCACATGAAGCTCTGGAGGGTAGGATATCATCTTTGGCTCCATATGTTGCTTCTATTATAATTGTTTCAACTCTTGGAAATCTATTTACTGCTGGTTCTAGCAGTTGCGTTCTTAGGAATTTAAAATCGGCTGTATAGACTAAGTTATGTAATCCATTACCTATGTGTATATGGACAACTGAAGAACCTAGAGTATGACCTGCATTGTATAAAGTTATTCTAATATCTGGTGTTATGTCTGTTACTTCTTCATATTCTAATGTAATTGTATGTTTAACCATTTCTTTAACATCTTTAGAGGTGTATATCTGTTTAGAAGCTTCTTTTTGCGATACTGCTATTGTATCTAAACAAAGCAAAGCCGCAATATCTCTTGTTGGTTCTGTGCAATATATTGGTCCTCTATAACCCATTTTTAGCAGAAATGGGATAAAGGCAGAATGATCGACATGTGGATGACTTAATATAACTGCATCTAAGTCTTCTATGTTAAATTCAGGAGCCTCTAGAAACGGGTATTGGTCTTGGTTTTGAGCTGCAACGTTTATACCGCAGTCTAGTAATACCCTAGATTCTGGTGTTTGTAATAAGAAACAAGAACGACCAACCTGCCTACCAGCTCCCAAAATTGAAATACGTATCCATTCATTTTGTTTATTTTTTGTCCAGCCACCATATATTCTTTTTCCAACTTTATTTAGAAATTTTCTTCTGTAATCGTTATGTTCATATAGAACATGTCTGATATTTTCAATTATTTTTGATTTAATTGCTGGAGTTCTTCTAATAATTGGAATCCAAAGTGTTTTTTTCTTTATTTCTTTAAGTAGATCTCCTTGTTTTCCTATAACTAAGCCTGGTTTTTCAGCCTCTATTGTAACTAATGATCTTTGTGGATCGAATAAAATATCTGTTAACCCTGCTTCTTTGGGAAGTAATTTTTCTATTGTTTCTTTAGCTTTTTCTAGATCCATAGTTATTGATGGATCTGGTCTTAATTCTACTCTTTTTTTGATAGCGTTGACTATTGCTTTCAGTAAACCATTTGACTCAATTAAGAACTTTTCATCTTTTGTGTAAAGGATTATGTTTGCGCCTTCAAACGCTGAGTCAGATATCTTAGATTTATCTGGTATATACTTTAATACTTCATCTAATATTTCCATTTTTTATTATTAAGAAAATTAAGCTTGGATATTTGTTTCCAATTTTTTTGAAAATACTTTATTAACACCGTCTTTTGTTACTGTTACAACGTCAATACCATCTCCTGTTGCTGCATCTCTTTGTAATGCTGCATTTATTGACTTAACTGCTAATTTTATTCCTTCTTGAAGTGGAAGATTTTCTTTATAAAGAGTATCAAGAACACCTAATGCCGTCATAAAACCTGAACCATCTGCCATATATTCTTTGTGTTCCATTACAGAACCATCAGGACTTAATTCATATAAATGAAATCCAGAAGAATCTTTTCCTCCTAATAGGAAAGCTGTAATTCCTGGAATAACTGAGAATTTTCTTATATTGTGGTAGATTATTGTTCCTAGTAAATTTGCTACCTCTTTAACTGTTGGTCTTTTACCTGTCCTTACTGTTTTTAATGCTATTTCTGCTTTGATTAACTTTGTAATTAATTGAATATCTGATACGTTTCCAGCAATTGTAACAGCTAAATCGTCTGTTAATTTGAATACTTTTTCAACTGCTTTGTTTAATACGATTCTTCCAGCGGCTGTTGCTCTTTTATCTGCAGCTAGAACAATCCCATCTTTACAGAAAATACCTACAGTTGTAGTACCTTTTCTTACAATATCTTTAATGTCATCCACTTTTCTTTAACCTCATAAA
>JBBSWZ010000006.1:0-12407 GCA_038046025.1 Nanobdellota archaeon
ATAGGATCTACTAAAAATAACTTCCCATGTTCAGCTATATATTCAGCATATCTTAAAAACAAAGTAGAATCCAACTCTAAGGAGATATATTCCTCAGTGGTTATATCAATCAATTTAGATATTGGTCTAGACCTTATATAAGTACCTAGCAAAATTATCAAAAAGAGCAATATATATTGAAGAGCATTAACCTTACTCAAAATGAAACTTTTAGCCTTATTTTTTCTCTCTTCTAACTCCTTATTTTCGTCCTCTTGCACTTAAAAAACCCCCCCACACTATGAAAAAATAAATCTTTATAAATCTATCTTAAACTCACATTTAAAATGAAAATTGTTATTTTAGAGTTAATGCCCTATCCTTATACGCTTGGGGGAGGTACTACGCACATAACAAATTTAGCACAAGCTCTTATAAATAAAGGACATGAAGTCCATATAGTTACTAGTAAAAAAAATTCTGAAAAATTAGTAAAGCCTCCTGAACAAGCGATAATTCATAATGTAGGGTTACCACATAAAAAATTCGGAGTTCATAAAGGAATTTTAAAACTTTATGAATACATTTACAGATTATTCTATGAATCTGCTTTTGTAATCTCAGCAACAAAAAAACTAAAGGAACTCAAACCAGACATAATAGATGCACAAAGCATGGGCATTACAGCAGTGCCTGCGGCAAGATCTAAATTGCCCTTTATTGTCACAGCACATTGGGTATTTCACTTAGGAATAAAAGAGCTTTATTCTAGAAAAAATAAAAAATTCATAAGCAATTATATGAGTAAAATTTATCACTTAATTTCAGATTATAATTTAAAAAAAACATCAGCAATAGTTTCTCAAGCAGATGTAACCATAAATCATTATAAGGAAAGAGCAAATAAAATCCTCAAAAAAAAGCCACTATTTAAAGTTATACCAAATCTAATAGATATTAACAAGTTTAGACCAGGTAATAAAAAGAAGAAAAATCAATTAATATGTATTTGTCGGTTTACGAAACAAAAAGCTGTGGATAAACTAGTAACCGCAATGGAAGAATTAAAAGATTATACATTATTATTAGTAGGAGATGGTGAGCTAAGAGATGAAATAGAACAAATAGCCACCCCATTAAAAAATGTTAAACTATTAGGTATACTACCACCAGAAAAATACATTCCTTTAGTACAAGAATCAGAATTTTTTGTCATGACACCAGAATGGGAAGGTTTACCTTATGTTGTTATTGAAGCTATGAGTATGGGAACAGTTCCAATAGTAACAAATGTTGGAAACCTACCAGGCTTAGTAATAGATAATAAAAATGGTTTCTTCTTCAAATCAAATAATCCAGAAGATATAGTAAAAAAAATAAAAGAAGTAAGCAAACTAAATATAAAAAAATATTCTGAAAATGCAAGAAAGACTATAGTTGAAAATTATAGCCTAGATTATGTTGCAAAGCTTTTTATATCAACATACAATAAAGCAATAAAAGATGTCTAAATACTTAATAATAGGAGGATTAGGATTTTTAGGTAGTAATCTAACCAGAGGATTAATAAAAAATAATGAAGAAGTAACAATACTAACAGATACTAAAGAAGAGATTTTTAAATTACATGAAGTTAGAGACAAACCAAAAATAATTGAAGGTAGTATATTAAATATAAATTTATTAAAAAAGTACATAAAAAACCAAGATTTTATAATCAATTTCGCAGCATTATTAGATCCTAAGCAAGATCCAAATCAAATTTCTGATATTGATATTAAGGGACAAGAAAATATTCTAGAAGCTTGTAATGAAGTAAATAAAAATGTTAAAATAATCTTTCCAAGTTCTAGATTAGTTTACGGAAAACCACAACAAAATTTAGTAAAAGAAACTCATCCATTAAATCCTCAAACTCAATATGCAAAAAATAAAGCAATAGCAGAATCAATTTATCAAAATTCTAATATAAATTCAGTAATAATAAGAATGCCACAACCATATGGTCCAGGACAACAAATAAAACATCATGTTGGGAATGCAGGTTTTATAATAGGAAAAGCCCTAAGAAATGAAACTATAAACATATTTGGGAACGGTCAACAATTAAGAGATTATATCTTTGTAAAAGATATTGCAAAAGCAATAACTCAAATTTGTAAATCAGAAAAAACAAATAACCAGATATATAATATAGGTACAGGAATAGGAACCAAATTCAAAGATTTTGTAACTAATATAATTGAAATATCCAACTCAGGAAAATTTGAACACGTTCCCTATCCAGAAGATAAGCTAGAAAATGAAACAGGAAGTTGTGTTTTAGATATTTCTAAAATAAAAAAAGATATTGGTTGGTCTCCAGAAACTTCTCTCAAAGAAGGCTTACAAAAAACAATAAATTACTACAAAGAAAACTTAAATTTATATCTTTAATTTCTTCTTAACCATGTGCTAAATGTAAAAGTCCTTGTACTTTTATGCCCTTTATATCTCACTTCCTCATAAATATAATCTATAAAGTCTAAAATTAAATGGAATACCATCCCTGCAAAAACTATTCCAAAAAGTATATGTATAAAACTTAAAAAAAACATCAAAATCCAAAATTCAATTACATGAAATATATGTAACTGATCTTTCATATGAGTGTCTCTACACCACCTATAAGCATTTTTAATACTAAAATCCTTTTTATAGATAAAATACCAGATGTAGTGATCAAAATCAATCAACCAAGAACCAATTAAAAAAACAAAACTCCAATATTTATAAATAGGAAATAATAATATTACAGGTATAATTGATGATAATAAATGTACTATTGGTAACATTATTTTTCCACTAAATCAGTTATTTAAAAAGATTCTCATGCGGGGGTCGCATAACCTGGTATTGCACCGGAATTTATGGTGAATCTCGAAAACCGGGTCCTTTGGACTTGCAGGTTCAAATCCTGCCCCCCGCGTCCATAAACTATATAAATCAACCAAAAACAGCAATCTAGGGGTAGAATGAAGCTATTAGTAACAGGAGGAGCTGGATTTATAGGAAGCAATTTTATTAGACATATCCTTAAAAAATATCCAGATTATAAAGTAATAAACTTTGATAAATTAACCTATGCAGGAAACTTAGATAATTTAAAAGATATAGAAAATAATCCTAATTATACATTTGTAAGAGGGGATGTTTGCAATTATGATCATTTGGATCATGTAATGAAAGAGGTAGATTCAATAGTCCATTTTGCTGCAGAAAGCCATGTAGATAATTCACTAACAAGCTCTTTAATTTTCACACAATCAAATACAAAAGGAACCCATGTATTACTAGAAGTAGCCAGAAAACACAAGATTAATAGGATTATCCATATATCAACAGATGAGATATATGGGAGTACAGTAAAAGGCTCATTCAAAGAAACAGATCATATGAGACCAAATAACCCATATTCAGCAGCAAAAGCTGCAGCATGTTTAATAGTCCGTGCGTATGTACAAACTTTTAAACTCCCGATTATAATAACTAGAAGCTCTAACAATTTTGGTCCTTATCATCATCCAGAAAAATTAATCCCCAAGACCATTACAAATCTATTAGAAAATAAAAAAGTACCTTTATATGGAACAGGAGAAAATGTAAGAGATTGGCTTTACGTTTTAGATAATTGTAGGGCAATAGATTTAGTTTTACATAAAGGAAATGTTGGAGAAACTTATAACATTGGTGGAGGAAATGAAATAGAAAATATAACAATAATAAAAAAAATATTAAAATTATTAAACAAAGATGAATCTTATATAGAATATGTGGAAGATAGGCTTGGACATGATTTTAGGTATAGTTTAGACATTTCAAAAATAAAAAATGAACTTGGATGGCAACCTAAATATAGTTTTGATGAAGCACTAAAAGAAACAGTTGAATGGTACAAAAACAATCAAGATTGGTGGAGAAAATTAACATGAAAGGGATAATTCTCGCTGGAGGAAAAGCTACTAGACTTTATCCTATTACAAAATTCATAAACAAACATCTTCTCCCAGTTTATGATAAACCAATGATATATTATCCATTACAAACTTTAATCTCAATGGGAATAAAAGAAATTTGTATAGTCTCAAATAGGGAAGGAGTTCCAGCAATAATCCAATATCTAGGAAGTGGAGAAGAGTTTGGAGTAGATATTTCTTACAAAATCCAAGAAGAGGCTGGTGGAATCTCACATGCTTTAAAATTAACTAAAAATTTTGCACATAAAGAACCAATTACTGTAATTTTAGGAGACAATATATTTATAGAAAAAATTAAAATGCCAGATTTTAGAGAAGGAGCACATATTTTCTTAAAAGAAGTAAATGATCCTAAAAGATTCGGTGTAGCAGTAATCCAAAGAGATAAGGTAAAGGAAATAGTAGAAAAACCAGAGTATCCTAAATCAAACCTAGCAATTGTAGGACTTTACATATATGATAAGGATGTTTTTAACAAAATAGAAAATTTAAAACCTTCAGCTAGAGGAGAACTAGAAATAACAGATTTAAATTTAGAATATCTAAAAGAAAACAAACTTACTCACTCGATTGTTCAAGGAGCTTGGTTAGATGCAGGAACATTTGATTCTTTAGTAGAAAGTTCAAAACATATTATGGATATTCAAAAATAGGAGAAAAAGAATGAGGACAGATGCATTGCTTGCCTATGTTGCAGGAATGGTCACTGGATTCTTAGTTGAGTCATTTCATTATGCATTTTATGAAGAACCAAATTCATTAAAATATACATTACTCCTGGGATGCGTTTCTACAGCATCACTTCAATTCAATAAACATATGAAAAAAAATAGGTTAGAGCAAAGTATTGGGCTCTATATGGGATTTGTAACAGGAAGCGCACTAATTGATAACATTGTAAATATAATTACTTAATCATTCTCTGAACAATTTCTCAACCATACTTGCAAAAGCAGGCCTAGTAATAAATACACCAACAGTTACTCCAATAATCGTTGTTACTGCAAAACCTCTCATCAATCCAGCTCCAGCACTCCATAAAGGAATCATAGCAGCAACAGTAGCAGCATAAGCAGCAAAAATAATAAAAAACGCTCTCTTAGTCCTCTCTTTCCAATTATATATAACTCCTTCTCCTTTCAATACTTCATCAGTAATAACAATTTGATCATCAACTCCAGTTCCAACAGCAGCAATAATACCTGCAATAGAAACTAAATCCAATCTCCAGTTTATCAAAGCAGCAATTCCCAATACAATAATTATTTCACTAATCATATTAACTACAAATGGTAAAACAATCTTAAACTTTCTATATCTGATAAAGATAACAATCACAACACCTAAAATAGCTAATAATCCAACTAAAAAAGCATTATAAATAAAATTGCTTCCTAAAATTGGGCTTATACTATCTATTTTCACAATATTTAAACTAAATGGCAAACTTCCAGTAATCATAATTGTTTGTAACCTATTCATCTGCTTTAAAGCATCATCATAAGCCACTTCCTCGGTAGCACCACCACCAGGACCAGAAATTGTAATAGCTGTAGCTTCCTGTCCTTTCAAATTTTCACTAATCCTTAAACTATCAACTAATTCACCATCTAAATATAAATCCAAAGGTTCAGCTAAATATGCACCACCGGTTCCGATATCACTAACATTAATAGGTATATCCATAGTAATTTCAGCATGTCTCTTAGCTGCCTCAGCACTTAAACTAATTTGAAATTCAAATCTACATGAGTATCCATCACCATTTTGATCACAACTTCTGATACCTGAACAAGTTCCATCATCTTTGCAAACAAAAGGTATATCTTTTTCACTTCCAACAAATACGACTCTCTCCCCAATCTTAGCCTCAAATTGACCTTGCTGTTCTATTAATTCTCTAACTTCTTGTCTTGAAGCTCCAGCAATCTCAACTAATACTAATTGTTTTCCATCTCTATCTTCAGCAGCCCTAATCTGTAAATCACTTAAACCATATGTATTCAATCTGTTATTCAAAACATCAATTAAATCCTCAATTTGTTTATTAGAAACAACTTCATCAGTATCAGGTTCTAATAAAACCCTAGTACCGCCACTTAAATCCAAACCAACATCTAAATTATTACTTCTAGCTTCTTTAACAGTTACCGTTGGCTTTTCAGTAGCAATATAAGCAATTTCTCTCTTATTAGTTTTTATAACAAAGGTTTTATCCTCCCTATACTCACTATCAATCAATAAATTAAATTCTTCAACGTTATCAATTGGCTTACCATTGATAGATTCAATATTATCACCAATTCTCAATCCTTGCTCAGCAATTTCTCCCTTTACAGTTTGAACTTCAATACCAGTAGCAAAAGGATTAGGATTAATTGCAATAATCATTAGAATTAAAACTATTAAAAGTATCATTACTCTTGTTGTAAAAAACTTCCTACTCATATTTCTCTCTCCTATTATTAACATACCATTTCAATAAAGAAGCATTCATAATATAAGTTGATATAATATCAATAATTAAACCAATTATAATAATCAAAAACATTTCCTTTAATACAAATGAAGTTGAGAAAATATAACCCAAGATTAATGCAGCTAATGTGGTAAATGTCATTGTTAATCCGGTTTTAGCACTTCCCACAAATCTCTCCCAAACCCTACCTTCACGTCTTTTAATAACTCTTGTAGTCAACAATATATCAGTATCAACAGAATAACCTATTAATAATAATAAAGCAGCTATACCAGCAGCAGATATTCTTAAGCCTATTAAATCTATAACCACTAATGTTATGAAAATATCAAATACAACAGATAAAATAACTAATAAACTAGGTACAAAACTTCTAAAAGTAATTACAATAACAATTGCCATAAACACAAAAGCAAAGATTATAGCTCTAATCATCTGCCTATAAAAATCCTCACCTAATCTACTGCTAGTTACCTGTACAAAAAAATTCTCGTCATTTAATTCAATATCTAATAGATTCTCTAATTTTTCTTCCAAAATAACATCATCTACTTCACCACCAGCTTCAACTATAAATCCATTCTGATCTTCCTCTAACGCAGCTAAAGATCTTACAAATACCTCAGAATCACCAAATTCACTCCTAAGACTATTCTCAATTTCTTCCACATTCACAGCTTCTTCCAAATAAACAGCAGCGCTAATTCCTCCTTTTAAAGAGACATCCTTATTCATTATATCTCCAGTTTTAGAATAAAAATTAATCATAAAAATTACACTAAAAATTAATAATAAAAGAGGTATAATTAATAGTAGCTTATACCTTTTCTCATAAAACTCTTCCATTTTAGTCATGGTACATGGTTTTTTCTTAAATCCCTCTTTATATATCTTACTTATTCAACACAAAAATTTATATATTAAAAACAGCTTTTTCTTTACAAATTAGAGGTGAATTCATGGCTAAATTATATGTAATATTCTTTTTGTTAATTATACTTAATTCTCTTGTAGTTTTAGCAATCGAAGATCCAAATATTACAATATCACTAAATAAAGAACAATTTGTTCAAAAAGAGAAATTAACAGGTAATATAGAATTAACATTTTCTGATTCAGTTCCAAATAAAGAATTAGAAGTAAGATTTAGTACTAACCAAGACATTACCAAATTAGATCAAATTCTAACAAGACTAAATAAAGATTACACAATATCCCCAGGAGAAAAAGAACTAGCTCCTCTAGATCAACCAGAAGATTCTATTTTCTTTCCACCATTTATACAAGAGCTAGGAATTTCAGTACCAACAAATGCAATAGGTTTCTTTGCATCAGGTAATATTGGTGGTTGGGAAGTTGATGGTAGCGTACCAAAGTTCCCATATTTAGACGTAGGGTCTGATGGTTTAATTGAATGGTCTCATTTAGGAGAACAAATTGATTGGACTCCATATAGAGACTCAGGTGATTTAACAACACAATCAGGTAATTTTAATATAAAACTACTCAATGCTCCAGCATGTGAAAAATTCAACATTGATACAAGAGCTAAATCAATAAATGTAACAGCAAAATATCCAGATGCTCACCCAGTTGTTAATGTAACTGCAAGATTCTTATCAGTGCCAAGTACAATAGGTGAATCGTTTGGTACATCAAAATGTATATTAAAGAAAGAATCCTCTTTAGATGAGTGGGGTAAATGTGTAATCAACTTTGACACAATACCTAAAGTCAGACAAGGAAACTTTTTGGTATGCATTTCAGCAGAAAATGAAACAGCAATATCAAATTATGATCCAAAGAATATCCAAAATTCTCCGAATTTACTTTCAATATCAAAAGATAATACACCAACACAAAAATCATATACTTGCGTTTTTGATGAAGTAGCCGGCTCTTTTAATTGTGATCAAAATCTAAACTATAATTTTTTCATAAAAATTTCATTACCTGTTTATAATGGTACATTAGACAAAACTTTAACACAGTTTATTGAAGGAGAAACAGATGTTGGATTAGGCTGGTCTCTTAATGAATATTTAAAAAAATCATGTGATAAAACTAAATCTTCTTGCATAATCCCGATAGAAGTAGGATCGCAAAAAACAGGTAGATTATATTTTAATGCCTTTAGTATTAATGCTCAAATTCCAACTGGAGATTCAGAAACTATTTTACAAAAATTAAGATCAACTCCAGATATAATATCAAAAATAGATTCAAAAACTTTAAGCATTAATGGATATACATTATCAATCCCAATTAGTTCTTTCTATAACTTTTCTTTACCAGAAACAAATGAATCTAAAATAATACCATTAGAAGTAAGGTATGGATCATCTAGGATGATAGAAGCAGTAGAAGTATACCCTTCAGTTCTTACAGGTGAAGGAGATATAAATTCAACAATAAATGATATCTTAAAATTATTAGAGGAATTTAGTGATACAGAAACTAAAGACATACTATCCGGTTTTAATATAAATGTAGATTCATTAAAATCAACTTTTAGAACATATCAATCAACATTAGATAAGACTGAGTCAAATAAATCTAAAACTCAAGATGAAATAGACTCTGAAAAACTTACTCTTCTAAACCAAATTGAAAACTCAAAAAACAGTGTACCTAGATTTTTATACTATGGCAGTAAAGCCTTAAATATACCTGCAATACCACCCACAAACATAGATCCTTCAATTTTAGGCAGTACATCACAAAATTTAGAGGATTACATACTAGAACTTCAATCTTCAATAGATATTGTATCCAATGCCCAAGCCATTTACATTAAAACTTTCGGAAACCAAACATATGATTACACTCTAATAAAAAGAACAGTTTCAGGAGCTCCTTCTGATGCCTATATTGTAGATATAATACCCAAATCAATAGTTGCATCATCCTCAGAATTATTATTAGACTCTTCAATAGAAGTAATTAAGTCAGATCCAATAATCAAGAAAAAATTATCCACTGGCTATGGAACTTTCTCCTATTCAATTCCAGAGGATAAAGTAGATAAAATAACAAATATTAATACATTAATAGTAAGTACTGTTAATGCTCCAACTGACACCACCAAAAGAGCATCATATACAGATGTACAATGCGGGAATAATCTTTGTGATATCCCTTTAGAAGATACAAACAATTGTCCTGAAGACTGTAAACCAAGCAGACCTTGGACAATAATCATAATACTTTTAATATTCTTAGTATTAGGTATATTTTATATTAATTTTTACAAAGGACCCGGAAGCATATTTAATAAAATAGCAAATCTATTTTTCAATAAAACAGATAAACAGAATCTAGTTAACTATATTAAAAGAGCATCAAAACACAAATCTAAACAAGAAATCGCAAATACATTATTGTCTAATGGCTGGTCTCAAGAACAGATTAATAATGCATTTGAAGAAGCCAGAAAAAAATGAAACTTAAATTATTATTGTTCTTCCTACTTTTTGCTTTTTCTTTAATTAGTGTAACCTCAGAAACTATCTGTAAAAATGGAGAAACAAGACCATGTAACCTCCCGGGGGTATGTTCTTTAGGAACTCAAACATGTACTCAAGGTGCATGGTCAGACTGTTCAGTAGGCCCTAGAGAAGAAATCTGTTTTGATAGATTAGATAATAATTGTGATGGTATAGTAGATGAAAATTGCTTATGCACAGAAGGTGGCACAAGACCCTGTGGTATTGGTATAGGAATTTGTAATTTAGGAGAGCAAGCATGTATTAACGGAACATGGTCTGATGATTGTCAAAATGCAATACAACCAATAAATGAAACTTGTGAAAATTTACTAGATGATGACTGTGACGGATTTACAGACTCAGATGATCCAAACTGCAAAAAATCAACACCTGCAGTTTTATGTAACAATAATGGAATAAAAGATGCTAATGAAACAGGAATAGATTGTGGAGGTCCATCATGTCCAACTTGTCCAACTTGTTCAGATGGCATATTAAACCAAGGAGAGATAAAAATAAATCAAATAATTGACTCTTCAGGAAAAAAATCAGATTGTGGAGGTCCATCATGTCCATCATGTCCCACTTGTTCTGACAATATAAAAAATCAAGGAGAGCAAGGAGTTGATTGTGGTAGCCAATGTACGACAAGTTGTGATGAACTATTAGACTCTGATGGGGATGGTATAACTGATTCTAAAGAAAGAGAAAAAGGTACAGATCCAAGAAAATCAGACACAGATAATGATGGCAGTGATGATTTACAAGATACATACCCTTTATGTCCTAATGCCTTTTGTGATGTAGATTACGGGGAAAACTCAGAGAATTGCCCACAAGATTGTAGTTCAATTCCAATATTTCCAATAATAGTAATATTTTTCATACTCATACCATTAATTGGTTTCTTATTATATTTCCTAGTTAAAAAGAAAAGTTCCAAAAAAGAAAAAAAAGAGTATAAAATTCATTCTTCCTTCTTAAAGCAAACACAAGGTAAGAAAAGACCAGATGAGTTAACTGAGAAACTCAAAAAAATTAAGTAAATTTTATAAAGTGTTTTTCTAGATTAATATATACGCGCCGATAGTTTAGTGGCAGAATAATGGCCTTCCAAGCCGTTGACCTGGGAGACAGTTAATTTATTGTCCAGGAGTTCAAATCCCAGTCGGCGCATTTTTTTTAACCATAAAGCTTAAATAACCATATCCTTGAACAGGGTCAGAAGCAAGATGTGTATTGTATGTGGAGGATCTATTTGTTATGGAACAGGATTGTGCCAGCAAGCGGTATCACAACCAATTGTATATACTACCTATAATCATATCTATCCTTTCTTAATTTTAGCCTTTTCTACAATTACTGGATTCTTTGTTAAGTTTAAGCAATCAATAAAACAGAAGATATCTCATAAATTTAAAAAAGGATTAACAGGTAAATTACCCCAAATATTAATTTTATTCATAGGAATATTGATTATAGTTACATTATTTTATATATCAATGTCCCCAAAAGGGGCTAATACCTTAGATGAGATACAAATTATTCAAGAATCACCTTACAAACCCAATATAATAATCATATTATCAGATGCTCTTAGAGCAGATCACCTAGGAATATATGGCTATCCATATAACACATCTCCAAACATAGATAACTTTGCCAAAGATGCAACACTATTCAAAAATGCCTATTCCCAAGCACCTTGGACAGTTAATTCAGTTGCAACACTATTTAGTTCTCTCTACCCAACAACACATCTGGTTAGTGTAGCTGGTGGATTAAATAATAGAACAAATACATTTCTTATTTTAGGTAACCTTGAAAGTAAGGATGTGAAAATAATGCCAGAAGTTCTCAAATCAAATGGTTACTTCACAATTGGAATTATGGGTAATCCATGGTTGTTTGAAGAGCTTTTTAATACAGGTTTTTCGGTTTATAAAAAGACAGACTCATTCGAAATTAATTCAAGTACAATAACAAAAGAATCAATTTTTGCACTAGAAAATCATAAAGATAAAAGGCCTTTATTCCTATATGTGCATTATATGGATCCTCATGCACCATATGTCCCTTCAGAAGAATTTGATATATTCAACCATACACAATATACAGACAAGTATATAGAGGAGGACTTTAATATAAATAAATACGATGGAGAAATATTAGAAACAGATGCAGCAATACAAGAATTACTGGAATATTTAAAAGAAAACAACTTATACGATAATTCCTTAATTCTATTCATTGCAGATCATGGAGAACAATTTGGAGAATATGGAAAATATGAACATGGTAACACAGTAAGAGAAGTAGAAACACATGTCCCATTCATATTAAAATTACCAAAAAACTCTAAATACAAACTAAACAAAATAGAAGAAAAACCAGTTGGCTTAATAGATATTTATCCAACTATTTTAGATCTATTAGAAATCAAAT
>JBBSWZ010000007.1:0-5183 GCA_038046025.1 Nanobdellota archaeon
ATAAGAGAAGAGTTTAATTTCTATCCTTTTTTTATTTTATTAGTTTTATTGATAATTGGTTATTTAGTTTATACTGAGGTTAAGTATAGGAAGAAAAGAAGAAGAAAGAAATAATGCACTTTTTTCTTTGGTCTCTAATACTAAAATTTGATTAATAGAGGGCTTTAGAAGGCTGTTTTTTCTGAATGAAAATTTGGTAGTAGAAGGCTTGTACTATTAAAATATTGAGGTTTTAGAGGCAGAAAGACTTATATAGATTAAAGTTTTTTTTATTGATATAAATTGATTGATTTTTAGTAATTATAGAATCAAAAAAATGGTTAGGTTTTAGTAAGATGACTCATGAATATAAAGCTGGAAGTATTCAGGTATTGAAAGGTCTTAATGCAGTGAAGCGGCGTCCTTCGATGTACATAGGAGACACTGGTTTAAGAGGCTTGCATCATATTGTTTATGAGGCTATAGATAATTCCGTTGATGAGGCGCAGGCTGGTTATTGTAAAAATATTAATGTAACTATAAATAAAGATGGAAGTATAACTGTAGAAGATGATGGCAGAGGAATCCCAATTGATGAACATCCTACTGAAAAAAGACCTGCTGTTGAAGTTGTTTTAACTGTTTTGCATGCTGGTGGAAAATTTGATCATAAAACGTATAAAGTTTCTGGTGGGCTACACGGAGTTGGTATTTCTGTAACTAATGCTCTGTCAGAATGGTTAGAAGTTGAAGTTAGAAGAGAAGGTAAATTGTATAGACAAAGATTTGTCAGAGGAGATCCAGAAAGTCCAAATATTATAGAAGGCAATGGAAAAACTGGAACTAAAATTACTTTTTTTCCGGATAAGGAAATATTTGAAGATATTAATTTTCATTTTGATACTCTAGCTACAAGATTGAGAGAATTGGCTTTTTTGAATAGTGGTGTAAGAATTATTATAAAAGATGAAAGAATCAATGAAGAAAAAGAGTTTCATTATGAAGGTGGAATCAAGAGTTTTGTTGAGTATTTGAATAAAAATAAAAATGTTTTAGGAGATCCAATTTATTTGCATAAAGAGGTAATTGGTGCTGATATTGAAGTTGCCTTACAATATAATGATGGTTATAGAGAGATTATTTATAGTTTTGCAAATAATATTAATACTGCAGAGGGTGGGACTCATTTAAGTGGTTTTTATACTGCTTTAACAAGAGCTATTAATAATTATATTAAAAAAAGAAAATTAAATGGAAATGGTTTAACGGGCGATGATGTTAGAGAGGGTTTAAGCGCTGTTATTTCTGTTAAAATTAGCAATCCTCAGTTTGAAGGACAGACTAAAACTAAATTAGGAAATTCAGATGTTAAAGGTTTAGTTGATAAGGCTGTTTTTGAAAGCTTAACTAATTTCTTTGAAGAAAATCCAGGAATAAGTAAGAATATAGTTACAAAAGCTTTAGAGGCTTCAAGTGCAAGAGAAGCAGCAAGAAAAGCACGTGAGTTGGTAAGAAGAAAAAGCGCTCTGATTAGTGGTGGTTTACCAGGTAAATTAGCTGATTGTCAAGAAAAAAATCCTGAAAAGGCAGAGTTATTTATTGTTGAAGGAGATAGTGCTGGTGGTTCAAGTCGCTCAGCAAGAATGAGAGAAACCCAGGCAGTATTGCCTTTAAAAGGTAAGATTTTGAATGTAGAGAAATCAAGATTAGATAAGATCTTTTCTAATAAAGAAATAGTTACATTAGTAACTGCATTAGGAACCGGAATTGGAGAGGATTTTGATATTAATAAACTAAGGTATCATAAAATTGTTATAATGTGCGATGCTGATATTGATGGTGAGCATATTACTACTTTGTTGTTAACTTTTTTTTATAGATACATGCATAAAATAATTGAAAGAGGTTACTTGTATATTGCTATGCCTCCTCTATATAAAGCTGTTAAAAATAAGAAAACCTATTATGTTTATAATGAAGAAAGATTACAAAATTTATTTGATGATATTGGAAAAGAGGGTGTAAAATTACAAAGATATAAAGGATTGGGTGAGATGAATCCTGCTCAATTATGGGAAACTACATTAAATCCTGAGAATAGGAAATTGAAAAAAGTAACTATTGAAGATGCTGTTAAGGCTGATGAATTATTTTCTATTTTAATGGGTGATCAAGTAGAGCCTAGGAGAGAATTTATAACAATGCATGCTAAGGAAGTTATAAATTTGGATGTTTAAAATGGGTGTTTTAAGTGATAGTACAAAGAGAGAGATAGCAAGGGAAATAGAGCCTTTAATTAAAGATATGTATCTTAGCCTTTGGTTTAATGGAGTAAGAGAGGGGGATGTCTGGCTTTTCAGAATTGGAAAAATTGACAAATTGAGAGTGGGAGGGGAATTTAATCTGAATGGAAGATTAGGTGGATTTTTGAGTGTGACAAATAAAGTAAATGAGGGTTTTATTTGTGCTTATATGCCTGAAGAGGATGGAAGAGATATTGAAGGTATTCCTTATAATCAAAGAAGATTGAGATTAGTTGATGGTAATGGAAATCGTAGATATTTGAATAGTTCTGATAGGATATATGAGTTGGTTGAATAAGATGACAAGAACCACTACATTAATTTCTAGACTTAGTGAAATTGTTAATGGATTAAAGCCTGGAGAAAGTAGTACTGTAGAGATTGAAAGTGGGACTAATAATTATTATAATAGGTTAGTTTTTTCTGGAGGTTATGCAGAAAAAGTTGGTAGAGCAATTAAAACGAGTGATGGTAAGTATATTGCACATTATTTAGTAAAGAGAAAATAAAATGCCAGAAGAAATTCAAGAAAAGTTAATTGAAGATGAAATGAAGCAGGCATATATGGATTATGCCATGAGTGTTATAGTTTCTAGAGCTATTCCTGATGTTAGGGATGGTTTAAAACCTGTTCATAGGAGAATTCTTTATGCAATGAAGCAATTAGGATTAGATTATAATAAAGCTTTTAAGAAAAGTGCTAGAATTGTGGGGGAGACATTGGGAAAATTCCATCCACATGGAGATATGGCTGTTTATGATTCTTTAGTTAGAATGGCTCAAAATTTTTCTTTGAGATATCCTTTGGTAAATGGACAAGGTAATTGGGGTTCACAAGATGGTGACAATGCTGCTAGTATGAGATATACAGAAGCTAAATTAAAAAAAATAGCTGAAGAAATGTTATTGGATATTGAGAAGAATACGGTTGATTTTGTTGATAATTTTGATGCTAGTGAAAAAGAACCAGTAGTATTACCAAGCAAATTGCCTAACTTATTAGTAAATGGTTCTTCTGGGATAGCTGTTGGTATGGCTACTAATATGGCCCCGCATAATATAAAAGAGGTTTGTGATGCTATTATTTATGCTATTGATAATTCTCAGTGTACAAGCTTAGATTTAATGAAATTTATTAAGGGTCCTGACTTTCCTACTCGAGGTATAATTGTTGGGAAACAAGGGATTAGACATGCGTATCAAAGTGGTAGAGGTAAATTACTTATTAGGGCTAAGGCAGAAGTTGAAGAAAGAAGAATAATTATTACTGAGATCCCTTATATGGTTAATAAAAGTTTATTGATTGAGAATATTGCTTTGCTAGTACATAGTAAAAGAATTGAGGGTATTTCTGATATTAGAGATGAAAGTGATAGGAGAGGTATGAGGATTGTTATTGAATTGAAGAAGAATTTTGATGGTGAAAAAATATTGAATCAATTATATAGATTAAGTTCTTTGCAAACTACTTTTGGTGTTATAAATTTAGCTTTAGTTGATAATCTGCCTAGAGTTTTAGATTTGAAAAGTTTAGTTTATGAGTTTATTAAACATAGGAAAGTTGTTATTATTAGAAGAACCAAGTTTGATTTGGATAAAGCTGAGAAAAGGGCTCATATTTTAGAAGGTTTGAGAGTTGCTTTAGAGAATATTGATAATGTAGTTGCATTGATTAAAGGAAGTGATAATGTTGATGTTGCTAGAAATGGATTAGTACAGAGATATGAATTAACTGAGATACAAGCTAATTCAATTTTAGATATGAGATTGCAGAAGTTAACTTCATTGGAAACTAAGAAAATTGAAGAAGAATATGAAAATTTATTGAAATTGATTGAGGAATTGAAAGGTATACTTACGAATGAGAATAAAGTTTTAGATATTATTAAGAAAGATTTAAAAGGATTAAAAGAGAATTTTGGTGATGAAAGAAGAACTGAAATATTAGAACAAGAAGAACAAATAATTACCGATGAAGATTTGATTAATGAAGAAGATGTTGTGATTACTGTTACTAATTCTGGATATGCTAAGCAAATTCCTTTAAATACTTATAAAAGTCAAGGCAGAGGTGGAACTGGAATTAGAGCTACAACTACAAATGAAGAAGATGTTGTTGAAGAATTATTTATTACAAGTAATTTAAGTTGGTTATTGTTTTTTACTAATAAAGGAAGGGTTCATTGGTTGAAAACTTATGAAGTTCCTGAAGCTAGTAGATATGCAAAGGGAAGCGCTTTAGTTAATTTATTAAAATTAAGTGAAAATGAAAAAGTAAATGCTGTTTTACCCATAAAACAATTTGATGATCAACATAGTTTAATATTTGTAACTAAGAGAGGATTAGTTAAGAAAAGTTCTTTGAGAGATTTTAGCAATCCTAGGAAAGGTGGAATTAACGCTATTAATCTAAGAGAAAATGATGAAGTTGTGCAAGTTCGATTGACTCCAGGTAACTTGCGATTTATAATTGGAACTAAGAAAGGAAAAGCTGTTAAATTTGGTGAAGAAGATGTTAGGGTTATGGGAAGGAATACTAGTGGTGTTAGGGGTATTAGGTTAAGAAATGATGAGGTAATTGGAATGGAAGTTGCTATTGATGATGGTGATTTATTAACTGTTACTGAAAAAGGATTTGGTAAAAGAACTAGTATGGAAGAGTATAGGTTAATTAGAAGAGGTGGAAGTGGTGTTAGAAATATTAATATTACTGAGAAAAATGGTAACGTAGTTGGAATTAAAACTGTGAAAGATCATGATGAGGTTATGTGTGTTACTGATAAAGGCCAAATAATAAGGATTAGAGTTAAAGATATTTCTAGAATTGGTAGAAATACTCAAGGTGTTAGAGTTATGAGATTAAGAGAAGATGATAAAGTAGCTAGTGTTAGTAGAGTTATT
>JBBSWZ010000008.1:0-8455 GCA_038046025.1 Nanobdellota archaeon
GTATTATATGCTTCTGTTGCATTGTTTTTAGGCTTATGGATCTTTAAAAATCAAGCTTCATTAGTTTTAGTTTTCTTAACCGTCATGGCTTCCTTCCCTTTAATTTGGAGTACAGTAAAACTTGAAGAGAAAAAATCAAGATTTTTAGAAGGCAGTTTAAAAATACTCAAAACCCATTCTAGGGCCCTATTTGCTTTTATATTTTTATTCTTCGGTTTTGTAGTAGCTTTTTCAGCATGGTATTTAATTTTACCAGAACCAACAGTCCAATCAACATTTCATTCACAAATAGAAACAATTAGGAGTATAAATGGAAACATTTTCGGTACTCCAATCATACAATCAAATACCCCCATAGATACAAATTTCAATAAGTCAGGGATTTTCATGCAAATTTTTTCAAATAACATAAAAGTATTATTATTCTGTATTTTTTTCTCATTCTTCTATGGTGCAGGAGCAATTTTCATATTAACATGGAACGCTTCCGTTATAGGTACAGCTATTGGAAACTATATTAGAACAAACATAGCATCAATTGCTGTAGATAGTGGATTCCTCAAAATAGGAAGTTACTTAGGAATCTATTCATTAGGGCTTTTAAGATATGCAATTCATGGGATTCCAGAAATACTGTCTTATTTCACAGCAGGACTAGCCGGGGGCATAATCTCAGTAGCAATAATAAAACATGATCTAGATTCAAAATATTTCAGAAAAATAATGTTAGACTCTGTAGACCTAATAATTGCATCTATTTTATTAGTATTTATTGCTGGTCTATTAGAAGTTTACATAACCCCTATCTTTTTCTAACAACAAATTATATAAACCAAATTAATCCAAAATTTACTGATTACCATGGCATTTAAACTACTATATCTAAGTCCTGTACTGAGTTTTATTGTTACTCTAATTGCAACTCCAATTTTAATTAGGTATTTAAGAAGAATTGGACTAGTAGTAAAAGACCAGAACAAAGAAAATAAACCATTAGTTCCAATTTCAGGAGGTCTAGCAGTTATATCAGGAATTTTAGTAGGATTAATGTTCTATATTTTCATCTTAACCTTCATATACAAAGATCAATCACAATTTGCAATCATATTTGCATCTTTAACAACTCTATTATTAATAACTTTTATAGGTTTCTTAGATGATATAATCATAAACAAAACCAAAGATTCTTCAGTAGGATTAAAACAATGGCAAAAGCCACTTCTAACTATAATACCAGCAGTCCCATTAATGGTTATTAATGCAGGAACTTCTAAGATGGCAGTTCCATTTTTAGGTGTAGTAGACTTTGGTTTACTATATCCTCTATTATTAATACCACTAGGCGTCGTAGGCGCATCAAACATGGTAAACTTCTTAGCCGGCATGAACGGAATTGAATCAGGCATGGCAATAGTTTACCTTACAATGTTAGGAGTTTATGCTTATTTTAACATAAGATTTGAAGCAGCAGCTATAGCAATCATAGTTGTAGCAGCATTAATAGCTTTTTATTTCTTCAATAAATTTCCAGCCAAGATACTACCAGGAGATTCATTAACATATCTTTTAGGAGCAACATTAGCTATTATAGCAATAGTGGGTAACATAGAAAGAGCAGCCTTAATTGTAGCAATACCATTCATCATAGAGTTTTTCTTAAAGGCTAGATCTAAATTTAAAGCTCAAAGCTATGGTTTTTATAACAATGGAAAAATACAATCCTTATACCAAAATAAAATTTATTCATTAATCCACTTAATGACCATTAAACCAAGATTCACAGAAAAACAAATTACATATACTTTTATTTTTACAATGTTATTAATCTCAAGTTTAATATGGTTGATAAATGTTTAAAAAATTATTTAATAAAAAAGATAGTCTAATAAGAGACAATTTAATATTAGTTACAGCCTCAATGTTTGGTAATGCAGCAGCATTTTTTTTCCACCTTTTTATGATTCGCTTCTTAGGTTCTGCAGACTACGGAACTTTAGGTGTTCTATTTTCAATTATCTATATAATAAGTGCACCAATGTTAGTAATCCAAACTATAATCACTAAATTCACTTCTCAATATAAAGCCAAAAACCAATTAGACAAAATAAATGTTTTATTAAGGAGAAGCTCTTTTAAATTTATTAAATACAGTTCAATCTTCTTTATTATCTCTTTAATTATAATACCATTACTATCTAACTTTTTACATATTCCTAAAACTAATTTATTTTTATTAGCACCGATAATCTATATGGCAACATTAACACCAATTTTCAGAGGAGCATTTCAAGGACTTCAGAAATTTAAACTTTTAGGATATAATGTAATAATAGAGGCCTTTCTAAAATTAATAATTGGAGCCATATTAGTTTATATTGGTTTTGCGATTAATGGAGCAGTATTAGCTATCTTAATATCCTCTTTGGTTCCAATATTAATAGCATACAAACAATTAAAGGATTACATAAAAAAAACAGACAAAACTATAGATGTTAAAGAAATATACCATAGTTCTTATCCTATACTGATAGCATTAATAACACTAACCTTATTTTACACAATAGATCTTTTTTTGGTTAAGCATTATTTTACCCCTATAGAAGCAGGTTTTTATGCAACAGGTTCCTTATTAGGTAAAATTGTATACTTTGCTTCTCTAGCAGTAATGTTTGTTATGTTTCCCAAAACAACAGAATTATTTACTTTAAAAAAATCAAGCACAAATATCCTTATCAAATCAATAATATTTATAATAATTATATCTGCTCCCATTTTATTGTTATTCTTTTTATTCCCAGAATTTGTAATCTTAATATTGGGAGGAGCAGAATATCTTCCAATTAAAAATATTCTAGGTTTATTTGGTCTAGCTATGACCTTTATTACATTATCATGGGCATTATCATTCTACAACTTATCCATAAATAAATACAAATTTGTATATGCTCTAGTAATATTAAATATTCTGGAGATCATTGCAATTTTCTTATACCATTCTACATTAAAAGAAGTAGTAATAATTTTAAATATTATCTCACTACTAGCTATCTTATATCTAGGGGGTTATACTTTAAAAAATATCAATGGTAAAATTATCAATAATAATCCCAGCTCATAATGAAGAAAACAGGATTAAAAAAACATTACAAGAATATATCAAATTTTTTAATTCTAAACTTAAAAATAATTATGAAATCCTAATAATCCCCAATGGATGCACAGATAATACTGTAAAAATAATAAAAGACCTCTCAAAAAAATATAAAACAATTAAATACAAGGAACTAATTAAAGGAGATAAAGGTTTAGCTCTAATAACAGGATTTAAATTAGTAAATTCAGATCTAATTGGCTTTATTGATGCAGATAATAGTACAAACGCAGAAGAATTCTACAAATTAGTTAAAAACATTAATAATTATGATTGTGTAATAGCCTCAAGATGGATGAAAAACTCAGTAGTTAATATAAAGCAACCAATTTTAAGAATAGTAGCTGGTCGTGTATTCAACTTCCTAGTTAAATCCTTGCTTGGACTAATGTATCACGATACACAATGTGGAGCAAAACTATTCAAAAGACAAGCTATTAAAAAAATATATCAAAATTTAGGTATAACAAAATATGCATTTGATATTGATCTTCTCTACTTACTAAAACTAAATGGCTATAAAATAAAAGAAATTCCAATCAAATGGTCTGATACATTAGGTTCAACTCTAAATGTCCCTAAGGCATCCTTTGAAATGTTCTTAGCAATAATAAGGCTAAGATTAATATACTCCAATCTCAATTTCATTGTTAAAGCTTATGACCTATTGCCAGAAAGAATAAAAATCCATCATAGACTATGAAAAAATTAATCTTAAATAAAATATTAAACTTATTTTTTACTAAAGACAAAACTAAACTTTTCTTGATTATAGCTTTAATATTAGCTTTTATCTTAAGATTCTGGATTGCATTTACAGCTCAACCATTCGCAGATGACTTAGTTTATGGTACTCATGCAATCAACTTCTTATCTTCTGGAGCAACAAGCAATCAAAATCAAAGCCCGCTATGGTTCTCTTTAGCAGATGTTTTTTATAAATTATTTGGGGTAACTTTAGTAACAGGCAGATTAACTTCCATAATTTTTGGCGCATTATCAATTTTAGTTACCTTCTTAATAGCAAATTTACTCTTCGATAAACGAGTAGCGATTATATCAGCATTTTTATTAACAATTTCATCTTTCCATATAAAACATCCAGTAATGGAAATGGATATGACTTTTACATTCTTTGCCTTATTTTCAATCTATTTGTTCCTAGAAAAACTAATTAAAGAAAATAAAATTTCTCTCTTAGCTTTTTTATTCTTAGGATTAGCTATCTTATCAAAATCAATCCCAGTAACAGTAATTCCAGGATTAATCTTTGCATTCATAATCTTCTTTTTAAGTAAGAAAACAGAAAGAAAAGAATTACTAAGTAAAAAAAACATCAAATATATATTGATTGGAGCATTAATCTTATTTATCTCAGCTATACCAATATTAAGTTATAATTATTTACTCTTTAAAGAAAAAGGTCTTCTAGATGTTATGTTCGCCCGTTTCTTAGACATAGGAATGAATACTTTTAGTAGCATAGAAGCAACCTTACCCTCATTTACCTTAAGTATGTTTTTCAATCAAGGAATAAAAGCAACACTTTACAACTTCTTTTTCTTAAATGATCTAATAATTCTTCCATTGTCTCTAGTAGGATTAATAATAGCATTAAGAAAAAAATTTGTCTATTCTTCAATGTTACTTTCTACTTTTCTATTTACTTATATTTTTTTATCTGGAACTTCTTTATTATCAAATCATTTTGTTTTTGCTCCAGTAATTTACTCAATATTCGCAGCATTACCTATTGACTACATCTCCAAGAAAATAAAATTCAAATATATCATCCCAATTATTTTATTATTAATATTAATTGTAAACATTTACACACTAAGTCCATTACTCTTTAGCAGATCTCCAACAGGACAATTAAGAGAATTTGCAAATAAAGAAATAGATGATAATTCTTTAGTTATAATGGATGATCGTATATATAGAGGCCTAACAGCTTGGACAATGAATGATAAACATTATCTTGAAGCTACTTTACTTGGATCCCTTAGTGAACAAAACAATCAAATTGATAGATTTGATCAACAAATTAATACCTTTTTCGTTGAATGCGTGCCCGATAACTGTGGCTGGGCGAGTATAAGTCCAGGTTTACATGAATCTATGGAAAATTTAATTTCGCAACTGAATGAACCAATAAAAACAATCTATGGCGGTGGCGGAGATAGAGAACCAACTGAACCATATTTTAATATTTACCTAATCAAAATTGCTCTAAAACCTGAAATTTTGGACTTAGTAGACAAAACCCATTTCTTCTTTTTCTACCCAGTAAGATGGGAATTAAAAGATGAAATATATGACAGTTATACTCCAAAAGGATTTATAGATAATTCAATTGATTTATTAGCCCATTTAATACTCTATTTATCAATTTTACTGGCTTTATTAAGCCCAATTTACTTATTTTATAAAGTCTACGAAACATTTAAAAAATCTGAATTGAAGTGAAACAGAAATGAAGACATCAATTATAGTACCAGTTTATAATGAAGAAAAAACTATCAAAGAAATCCTAATAAAAGTTTTAGCTTCACCAATAGAAAAGGATATTATAGTAGTAGATGATTGCTCAACAGATAAGTCTTATAAAATACTAAAAAAATATGCTAACGAAAATATAATTACTCTGCTTAAACATGAAAAAAATCAAGGAAAAGGTGCAGCTATTAGAACAGGGCTGCAAGCTGTGAATAGCGAAATAGTCCTAATTCAAGATGCAGACCTAGAATATGATCCAGAAGAATACCCAAGGCTTATTGAACCAATCTTAGAAGAAAAAGCAGAAGTGGTCTATGGTACAAGATTACATAAAAATGCAAGAATAGAAATGCATAAGTTACATTATGTTGGAAATAAATTCTTAACGTTAGTTATAAATTTATTATACGGTGCAAAAGTTTCAGATATGGAAACAGGTTACAAAGTAATCAAATCAGATATAATTAAGAATATGAATCTAAAGGCAAGAAAATTTGATTTCGAACCAGAAATTACAGCTAAGTTACTAAAAAAAGGACACAAAATTTATGAAATACCAATAAACTTTAATCCAAGATCTTTCAAAGAGGGTAAGAAAATAACTTGGCGCGATGGATTACAGCATCTCTATTATATTATTAAATATAGATTTGTAGATTAAAATGTATAATTGGAAAGGAAAAGATAGAACAGCCGAAAGCATAAGAAACCCAAGAAGAACTAGTGATATCTATCTTCACTTTAGCACTTTATCTGAAGAAATTAAAAAACACGCTAATCTAACATCTGGGATTTTATTAGACATAGGCTCAGGTACATCACCATATAGGCCTTATTTTTCACATGTTAAAAAATACATAACTTTGGATTTTTTCCATAACAAAGAAAGGCCGGATATTATAGGAAACGGACTAAACCTCCCAATTAAAAATAATTCAGTTGATTCTGTTTTATGTACATTAACATTAGAGCATATTCACGATCCTCATCTATTTGTGGATGAAATATATAGGGCATTAAAACCAGGGGGAATTTGTCTATTATCTACTCATATGGCAATTCCATTACATGCACTCCCTTATGATTATTTTAGATTTACAAATATGGGATTAAAAAATGTAATCTTCAAGAAATTCTCAGATGTTCAAGTAAAAGAATGTGGTGGTTCTTTGCTATCTATGTTTCAGCTTTTTAACTGGGCGATATATGAAAAACTACCAAAATTCTTATCAATTCCATTAATAGTCCCAATAAATCTAATAGTCAAACCATTAGATAAAATAATTCACGATGATAATTTTACAACAACATATCTAGTAATAGCAAAGAAATAGAAATATTTAAATAGAATAGTTCACAATGTGAACTATTAAATCATGAGTTGTTTAAATGAAAATATTATTCTTAACACCACCATATAAGAAGGATAAGATATTTAGAAAATCAATGAAGCATTTAGGTGCTGTTTTGCCACCATTAGGGATAGCATATGTAGCTGCAGTATTAGAAAGAGATGATCATGAAGTAAGAATAATAGATGCAACAGCAGAATCTACAGTTCTAGATTACAACTTCGATAAATTAAGGAAAGATATTGAAGACTTTCAGCCTGACGTTGTAGGAGTATCAGGAAATATTCCACAATTAGAAAATTTACAAGAAACATTAAAAATTGTCAAAGAAATAAATCCAAAAATTATTACAATTGTTGGAGGCCCAATTGTAAGTTCTGATATTAATTTCCTAAAAAAATTACCTAATGCTGACTACGGAGTCTTAGGAGAAGCAGATTTAGCAATTTCAGAAATATTCAAAAAACTTGAAAAAAAAGAAAAAATTGAAGGCTCAGAAGGATTAATCTGGCGTGAACAAAATACTGTAAAATCAATTAAACCAAGAGATATTTTTGATCTAGATGTAATACCAATGCCAGCACGTCACTTATTAAAAATGCATATCTACAGGCCGTCTCCAGCTAACTACAGGAGATTACCAGCAAGCACAATTATGACTTCACGTGGTTGCCCGTATAAATGTACCTTCTGTTCAAGGTCTATTGAAGGAATGGCTTGGCGTGCCCATTCAGCTGAAAGAGTAGTAGACGAATTTGAAGAATTAGCAACAAAATACGGAATAAAAGATGTCCAAATCTTTGATGATACTTTCACTTTACACATAAAAAGAATAGAGGATATTTGTAAAGGACTAATAGAACGCAATATAGACATTGGATGGAATTGCATGACAAGAGTTGATAGAGTAACAGTAGACTTATTCAAACTTATGAAAAAAGCAGGTTGCTATGAAGTAGGTTTTGGAATAGAATCAGGTTCTGATAGAATTTTGAAATTCATCAAAAAAAGTGCAACAACAGATCAAATTAGGCATGGTGTTAATTTAGCTAAAGAAGCAGGTATTGACGTTCGTGGCTTTTTTATGTTAGGTTTTCCAACAGAAACTAAAAATGAAATAATGCAAACAATCAAATTTGCAAAAGAATTAAATGTTGATGTAGCACAGTTTATGATTGCAACACCATATCCAGGCACTGAAATGTGGAATATAGCAAAAGAAAATGGAAGAATTAACGATGAAGATTACTCAAACTTCACTTTTTATGCTCCAGATAAAATGCCATTCTCATCTGAAAATTTCACAGATCAAGAATTAGTAAATCTCTATAGAAAAGCCTACAGATCATATTATCTAAGACCAAAATTCATAATAAAACAACTACTTAAGGTTAGATCATTACAAGATATTAACAGAAATTGGCTAGCCGCCAAAGGCATAACTGGATTCTAG
>JBBSWZ010000009.1:0-1802 GCA_038046025.1 Nanobdellota archaeon
ATACTTTAATTTATTCAATTAATACACTTGAAAAAAAGAAGGAAAGACTTAGAGAAAAAATTAAGAGATATTAATTTTCATTTTTTCTCAAATCTATTATTATCACGACCATAATATTTATCTATTACTCTTTTAAAAGACTTATCTAAATCTATTTTTTGAGAATTAGCTAGACAACATAGAGTAAAAATTATATCTGCCATTTCTTCTCCTAGTTCTCTTGTGTCTTCTGTTGGTTTTTTTGGTTTTGGGCCGTAAAGATGATTAATTTCCCTTGCTAATTCACCTGTTTCTTCCATTAATCTAGATAATATTTCGTGAGGTTGCCAGTATTGAGGTTTAAACTGAGAAGTGAATTTATCAACTTCCTCTTGAGCATTTTTTAATGACATAAAATATGAAAAATAATGTGTGTATAAAAAGATATCTGTACTAGGATAGTTTTAATCTTTGACCGTTTCTTAAGATATGTATTTGGCTGTCTTTATAACCAATTTCTTTTGCTAGTTCCTTAGAAGGAGAAACTATTTCTTTTGGTCCATGTGCCGGTATTATATGTTGTGGTTTTAATAATTCTATTAAATCTCGTTCATCTTCTCGTTGTCCATGTCCGCTAGAATGAACATCTAAGAATAAGCGACATCCTTTACTTTTTAAAGTGTCTTCTAATTTTTTTCTGTTTTTTATATTATCCTCTGCTGGAATTGTTCTACATGAGAAAATTATGTGGTCATCTTTTTGAAATTTGAAATGGAACTGATCACGAGCTATTTTAGTTAATACTGAATTAGGCTCTGCTTGATTGCCTGTGCAGACAATTAAATATCTATGAGCCCCTTCTTTGTTTATTTGTTTTAATTTTTTTCTTATTTTTGCTCCATAAGCAACAATTTCAACTCTTTTTGAGAAATTTACTATTCCTACCTCTTCTGCAGCTCTTACATATCTGTTTAAGCTTCTTCCTAAGAAAACAACTTTTCTTCTTAGTTTATGTCCAAATTCAACTATACTTTTTAATCTTGCTATATGGGATGAGAAGGTTGTGACAACTATTGCTTTGCCTTTGTTATTTGTACCAAGAAGAACTTCGCGTAACATTTCACGAGCAACTTTTTCAGATGGAGTTTTTGAGTCTTCTTTTGCGTATAGGCTATCTAAGAATAGGAGTTTAACATTTTTAAGACTTCTTAACTTATTATAATTGGGTTTGTTTCCCAAGACCGGTGAATTATCTAGTTTGAAGTCTAAGGAGTAGGCTATTTTTCCATACCTTGTGTGAATAATTACTAATGATGTTTGAGGAATAGAATGAGTCATGTTTAGAAATTCCACTTTTAAATTTTTGTTTATTCTAAAGCTATTTCCTAGCATTATTGGTATTAATTTATTTTGTGGTTTTTTTCCTTTATCTTTTATTATTGCATCAACTACTTTTATTGTGTATGGGGTTCCTATTATTGGTGCTTTGTATTTTTTACTCAAGTATGGTAAAGCTCCGATATGATCAAGATGGGCATGACCAATAATTATTGCTTTAACTTTATCTCTTTCATTATCTAAAATAGAATCTTCTGGAATTGCTCTTATTTTTTTTAAATCTTCTTCTGATAATCTTTCTTGTTCATTGTCTTCAAAACCTACAATGGCTGGTATATATAAACCCATATCAAAAATGATTATGTCATCATCTATTTTTATGGCAGTCATGTTTCTTCCTACTTCATCATAACCACCTACTGGTATTACTTCTATGCCCATATGAAAATTAAATTAATTTGTTTATTTAAAGATATCTTTTTGTT
>JBBSWZ010000010.1:0-6792 GCA_038046025.1 Nanobdellota archaeon
ATGATTTTCAGTATCAACTTTAGTTATTATGTTATGTATCTTACTTTCTGAATTTATTATAAAAGTAGTTCTTTGAATGCCATAAACTTCTTTTCCATAAATATTTTTCTTTTTGTAAACCTTATACTTTTTAGAGACTTTTGCGTCTATGTCACATAACAATGGGAATGGTAAAGAATATTTTTTTGTGAATTTTTGATGAGATTTTTGGTCATCTAAACTAATACCCAATACTTCAATATTCTCTTTTTTCAGTTTTTCATAATTATCGCGTAAATTACAGGCTTCTTTTGTACAACCAGGTGTCATGTCTTTTGGATAAAAATATAAAACTAGGAATTTACCTTTATAATCTGATAATTTTATTTCTATATCCTCACTGTCTTTTAATTTAAAGTCCGGCGCCCTATCTCCTATTTTCATATATTAGAAATAATAAAAACTTTTATATAAAGATATGTTTTATTAAAATTATAAAAGGGGATTAATATGTTTAAGTGGTATGGTATTTTAGGGATATTAATTGTATTATTAATGGAGATAAATTTCTTTGTTAAATTACAGCCCTTTGCTAATTGGTATTTTCCTATTATATGGCTCGGATATATCTTAGTTTTAGATGCTGTTAATAAGAAGATCTCTGGAAAAAGTTTGATAAGTGATAATTTTAGTAAGTTTTTGGGTATTGTTATAATTAGTGCTTTGTTTTGGTGGATTTTTGAGTTTGCTAATTTAGGAATTCAAAATTGGGAATATTCTGGATTGATTGAAGATTTGAGAATAAGGAATCTGTTCGGGTTATTGAGTTTTGCTACTGTTTTGCCTGGGTTTTTTGAAACTTATGAACTGATTAGAAATTTACATTTGTTTGATGATAAAAAATTGAAGAAAAAACATAATATTTCTAAGAAGTTTTTACATTGGATGATAGGTTTAGGTGTTTTAAGTTTGGTATTACCAGTTGTACTTCCTAGATTTGCCTTTCCCTTGGTCTGGTTTAGTTTCTTTTTTATTTTAGATCCTATTAATTATTTACATAAACAACCTAGTATTATTAAACATTTAAAAGATAGACGATTGGTTATTCCAGTGAGTTTGTTGTTAGCTGGAATTATAATGGGATTTTTTTGGGAATTTTGGAATTATTGGGCTATTCCTAAATGGAGTTATGATGTTCCTTTTTTAGGCTTTTTTAAGATCTTTGAGATGCCAATTTTAGGATATTTAGGCTATTTTCCCTTTGCCTTTGAATTATATGCTATGTATTTCTTTGTACAGAGTTTGTTTTTGAAGAAAGAGAGATTATTGAGGGTTTAGTTTTGGTAATGATCTTGTTTTTCTATGATAAACAAAAGAACCTAATGGGACTTGTGTGTAATCATCTATAGTACATGGGCCTATGATTGAGCTTCCTCCTATTTTTACGTGATTTCCAATTTTTACATGTCCTATTAATAAAGAATCTAATGAATAGTCATGGGTCCAGATTTGGACACTGTCCCCTATCAAACAATTAGATCCAATTTCAATTAAGTTTGGATCATGATTTTGAGAAAATAGATAATTTAAAAGTTAAGATTTTTTAGACTGTTTTAGAATTTTTAAAATCTTTTTGTAGTCTGTGTATATTGGGATATTTTCTATTTTGTTTATTCTAGTTAGGAAAATCCATAATATAACGACGAAAATTGTTGAGAGAATTTTCCAGATAAATAGATGTAGAGTTTCAAATAAGTTTGAATATCCATTAATTAATAAATATATTAGTAAATCTATTCTTATTAAGTTGAATATGAAAATTATGAAGAACCCTTGTAATAAGAGTTTGAAGTATTTTTTTAATGGTAATCCTGTTGTTAGAGTTAATATTATTAATAAGACATAAGCTCCTGTTGCATTACATGCCGGTATAAATGTTAATTTTATTTGATTTATTATGAATGAAGTTGATGAAACTAATTCTGGTGAGAAATATATTAAAGTTAAGTATGAAAGGTAGAATGTTATTGGGCCTATTATTGTGTTTATTATTTTAAAGCCTAATAAAACGAAGAATAGAGCAAATAGGTATCTAATAAATAGCTTTTGTAGATGGGTAATATTCATATGATTAAAAAGGTTTATATAATTTATATTATTTTTGGATTGTATGAGGAAGGTTTATTATTGGATTTTGGGTTTAATTTTAGCTAGTTTGAGTTTTTTATTTGATAAAGCAGTTAGTAATTTCTTTTTTAATTCAAGAGTTAGTGATATGAGTATTTTTATGAAATTTTCAGAGTATACTAACGGTTTTTTTAGTTTGATTTTTATTGGGATTTTTGTTTTAATCTGGAAAAGGAAGTTAATTTTGAGGTATTTACTAGGATTTGGATTTACAGCTATAATTGTTTATGGTCTGAAGGAATTATTACAAAGATTAAGACCTGTTGAAGCATTATTAGGGAGTGGATTTAGTTTCCCAAGTGGTCATGCTAGTTTTGCTTTTTTTGCTTTAGGTTTTATTTGGGGTGATTTTAAAAAGTTTAAGTGGTTTTGGTTAATATTTGCGATGTTAATTGTATTAGTAAGATTATATGTTGGAGCACATCATATTAGCGATGTTAGTTTTGGTGTTTTAATTGGATTATTTTTAGGGAATTTGTTTAGAAAAAAGAAGATAAAGAGTTTATTGTAGTTTTTTTAAAATCTCTTCTATTTTTATATAAAATTCTTCCAATGTAGAATCGTTTATTATTTTATGGTCAGCCTGGTCTAAGCATTTTAGGACTTGTTGGCCATGGGTTGGTTCTTTAAAGCCACGATCACGCAATTCTATTTGTATTAATCCGAATTTGTCTTTTGGGTCTTCTGATGCTTCCCTTCCTTCGTCTTTTAATTTATTTCTTTTTTCAAGCCTTCTCAATCTTAAATCTTCTGGTGCATCTATTCCTATTAAAACTGAGCTTTGTAGCTTTTTTATTTCCTCTACTTCACCTGTGTTTCTTATACCATCAATTATCCAGTTTTCTTTTTCATTGATTCTTCCTATAGCTTTTTTTGCCCAGTAACCATTGCCATGTTTTTCACGCATTAAATTACCAAGATTTTGTAGAACTTCTCTTTTTATTGCTAAATCTTTATTTCTTGCTTCTTCTCTGACTAGGTCTGAGATTGTGATATAGTTGAAACCTTTTTGCTTTAGGTATTTAGAGAAAGTTCCTTTTCCTGAACCCATTGTACCTGTTAAGCCTATTATCATGAGACTTTTGACAAGATTTTTTCTTTTAATGAATCTTTTCCTGAGAATCCATTAATTCTTC
Source organism: Nanobdellota archaeon (assembly GCA_038046025.1). Lineage (GTDB taxonomy): Archaea > Nanobdellota > Nanobdellia > SCGC-AAA011-G17 > JACPIM01 > JACPIM01. The sequence goes on from JBBSWZ010000010.1 coordinate 3,303, forward strand.
CTACTTCTTTTCCTTTTTTTAATATGACTACTGTAGGAACTGACATTACTCCGAATTTTTTAGTTAGTTCTGGTTCTTTGTCTACGTCTATTTCATAGAACTTTGCTTGTTTTATTTCTTTACTTAGCTCTTTATAGGCTGGCGTTAAGGCTTTGCAAGGAGCACACCAATCAGCTGATAGGTCAATTATTACTGGTTTTTCCTCTTTTTCTACTTTTTCAGAAAAATTTTCAGATGTTAATTCTTCAACCATTTTTTAAAAAAAATCTAATTAGTTAATAAATATTTCTATACTGTAGAAGAAAAATTTATAATTGTATTAAAACCTATATTTAGTATGAATAAAATTAAATTAGAATCATTAGTGATTTTGATATTGTTATTAATTATTGTGTCTTACACCTTATTTGCAGAAGATGTGTTTAGTATATCTGGGAATCCAGTTTTAGAGACTTGTGGTGATTATGAAGTCGGATTTAGGATTATTGAAGTGAATTATATTAATAGTACAGAGAAAGAAAGAAGAATGCCAGTTGCTATTTGGTATCCTTCGCATGGAGTTACTAGTAGTTATGAATATATGGAGGGGGGAGGTGGAAAAGTAACTGGAAATGTTATTTTGAATGGTAAACCGTCAAGTTGTGAGCAATTTCCCTTGATACTATTTTCTCATGGATGGACTGCTTGTGGTGTTCAATCAATATTTTTTACTGAAGAATTGGCTAGGCACGGGTATATTGTTGCTGCTCCTGACCATGGAGATTCTTATACTTGTAGTGTTTATCCTGATGTAGCTGGAGAATTAGTTGATCTTGATTTAAGTATATTTCAGAATCCACAAGATTGGGATAACTCTTATTATGTTGGTAGAAAAGATGATATAAAGGTGTTAATAGATGCTATGTTGCAATTAAATAGGGATGTTAATTCTGGTTTTTATGATAAGGTAAACAAGGATAAGATAGGTATGGCTGGTCATTCTTTGGGTGGGTATACTACTTTAGGATTAAGTGGAGGATGGGGCTCTTGGAGAGATAAAAGAATAAAAGCTGCTTTAATGTTTTCACCCTTTTCAATGCCCTATGATATAAATTCTGATTTAAGTAAAGTATATGTTCCTGTAATGTATCAAGGAGGAACTTTAGATGTTGCTATAACTCCTTATTTAGATGCTACTTATACTAATTCTAATTCACCTAAATATTTTCCAATATTGAAGTTATCTACTCATATGGCTTGGTCTAATACTGCCTGTTCTGGGTATAGTAGTGTTAAAAGTTGTTTACAAAATAGTGAGAAAGTTCAAACAATAAACTTTTATGGAATTAACTTTTTAGATCGGTATGTGAAAGGAGATATTTCTGCTGAAAATAAATTGGTTAGTACACAATCTTTTTTGGATTCTTATGTTTTTAATACTTTTACAACTACCACTACTACAAGTACTAGTACTTCAACAACTACTGTTATTATTTTAGGTGAAACAACTACTAGTACAAGTACTACAACGACTACACAAGAAAAAAAGAGTAGTAATGGCGGATCTTCTGGTGGAGGTTCTGGTGGTGGAGGAACTAAGATAATAGTCCAAGAATCTGATTGTGAAGAAGATTGGATTTGTTTTAATTGGCTGGCTTGTGAAAATGGAATTGAGCAAAGAGAATGTAGGGATAGGAATCATTGTAGGACTGCTGAAGATAAACCTGAAACTGTAAGAGTATGTGGAATTATAATAAAAGAAAAGGTAATTGTTGAAGAACCAGAAGTTAGTGAAAGTTTTATGACTGTTATGTTTAAATCTCTTAAAATTAATGACCCTAGGATTATAACCAGTATATTGATGTTATTAGTGGTGATTCTATTTATTATTTATTTGATAAAAAGAAGGAAGTAATTTTGTTCCTTTTTAATTAAATGAAAACTTTATATAGAAATAATTTATTATTTAGGGTATGAACATAGGTTTTATTGGTCTTGTATATATGGGTTCTAATATGGTAAAGAAGTTAAGCAAGAAACAGGAGGTTTTTGTATATTCAATTAAAAGAGGTAAGGATTTAGGGTTGTGATATGAGAATTATAAATTGTAAGAATTATTCTGAATTAAGCAAGAAAACTGCAAGTTTTATAGCTAAAATAATTAAGAATCTGTTCAAAAATAATGATGAAATTGTAATTGGTGTTTCTGGTGGCAGTTCTTTTAATGATGCTTATGAATTATTGGGTAAAAATAAAGTAATTGATTGGGATAGAGTTCATATTTTTTTTGTTGATGAGAGAATTGTTTCCTTGGAGGATAATTTGAGTAATTATAAGAATTTTTTAGAATTATTTGGTAGGAAAGGAAATGTTTATGGTTATAGGGATGTTAAGGAATATAATGATCTGTTTTATGAGAAAAGTAATAAAAAGAAAGTTTTTGATCTGGTTCTATTAGGCGCTGGAGAAGATGGGCATGTAGCTTCTCTGTTTCCTAATCATAGTTTAATGGATTTAAGAGGTAAGAGATATGTTGAGATAGATGATAGTCCTAAAGAGCCTAAAAAAAGAGTAACTGTTACTAGAAATGTTATAGAAGAGTCTAAAAATGCTTTATTGTTATTTGCTTCTTTTAATAAGAAAAGAGCTTTTGGTAAATTTAAAAGTGGTAAAATATCAGCTAAAGAATGCCCTGCCAAAATAGTTAAAAAGGTTAAAAACTTAGTAGTATTAACGAGTTTTTAAAAACTGTATGCGATATATATTTATAGTAAAGAGGTTGAAAGAGGAATTAATATGATCAAGGAATTAAAGAATAATCCTTTAATGATTGCAAAATATATAGATCATACAGAGGTTAGTCCAAATTCAATAGTAAAAGAAATAAAAGAATTATGTGCTGAAGTAAATAAATATTCTTTTTATTCTGTAATGGTGCTTCCTTATTATGCAAAATTAGCTAGGAAATTAACAAAATCAAAAGTAGGTGTTGTGATAGGTTTTCCTTTTGGAGTGCAAAGCACAAAAGCTAAGATTGATGAAATAAAAGAAGTTTATGGTTATGTGGATGAGTTTGATGTTGTTATAAATCGGGCAGCTTTTAAAAATAAAGATTATAACTATGTGCTTAAAGAATTAAAGAAGATTAGAAAAGTTATAGGTAGGAAAATTATGAAGGTAATAATTGAAAGTCCTGAATTGTCTAATTATGAGATAAAGAAAGCGAGTGAGATTGTTCTTGCTTCTGGAGCTGATTTTGTTAAGACTGCTGTTGGATTGAGAGGAGATGCCCAAATAAAACATATTAGAATAATGAAAAAAGTGGTTAAGAATAAGATTAAGGTTAAGGCTTCTGGGGGGATAAAAACTTTTGAGCAAGCACTAGGTTTTATAAGAGCTGGTGCTGATAGAATTGGAACTTCTCATGGTATTGAGATAGTGAATGGAGCTTTAGGAAAAAAAATAAAAACAAGAAAGAGAGATTATCATGAATAGATTACATGAAAGAAAT
>JBBSWZ010000011.1:0-1895 GCA_038046025.1 Nanobdellota archaeon
TCAACTCTGAGCCATATATCTTTTAAAGGTTTTTTCTTTATATTAATATCTCTATAAATTAATAACCATAAATACAATCTATAAAAAATCAATTCTATCGTCCAAATAAATTCTTTAAAACTTTTAGGATATTTAAAAATTCTAAAAATCCCTTTACTTTCTTCTTGAAAAGATCTCATTCTTTCTTTATCTTTAACAAAATATTTTAATTGATTATATCCACCGGCACTTCTTCTTTTTTGTTTTATCCAATCTTTAAAATTATCAGGATAGATAACATAAACTAAAGCATTTTCAGCATACTCCGTTCTAAACCCTTCTTCATAAACAAGATGTGAAATCAAAGCATCTTCAGATAAAGCATCATCAGGTATTTTACTAATTAAACTTCTTCTAAAAGCATACAAATATCCAGAACAAACAATCATCCTATTCTCTTTAATTCTCTTTAATCTAGTTTCATGTGCTCCAACATCAGTTAATAAATGACTGTAATAACCCCATTTATTATCTCTAGAATTTAAACTAATAGGTCTACCACTTACAACTCCAACTTCAGGATCTTTAAACTTCTCAACTATCTCATTTATAGCATTTTTCCCAACATAAACATCACCATCAGTTAAAATTAAAATATCGTCTCTATGCACTTCAAAATTGTTCTTTATCCAAGAAAATAATTTATTCAATGCAGCAGGTTTTCCAATACCATCGTCTCTCACATATCTAACTTTATTCTTTTTTTCATATTCTTTAACAACTTTTTTAGTTTCTTCATCTGGAGCAGTTACTATAACCCTATAATTCTTATCAATCTGACTTAATATAGAATCAATAGCCTTCCCAACAGTTTTTTCTTCTTTATATGCAGTAATTATAATAAAATTCATAGGCATTTGAAGAAACCATCTATTAATAAATCTTTCAATAATCAATAGAAAAGTTTATATATCAATTGATATCATATAATATTATCTGATGGATAGAACAAAGTATGATATTGAGATTAAACATCATGTTTTTGTTAGAGCAATGCAACGCGGGATCCACCCAGATTTGATTGAAAATACAATCAACAATGGTAAAATTGAGAGATTCGGAAAGAACTATATCAGATTTGTATCAAATACATTGATATGTGTAGGAGAAGTATCAGGATTAAAGCTTAAGATTATAACAATAGAAAGGAGAAAAACCAAAAAATGAAAACTTGTTCAGAATGTAATGGAAGAATGGAAGCCAAAACAGCAAAAACTCCAGAAGGTTTTAGTTATAAATTCTTTAAATGTAAAGAATGTGGAGAAGAGATAGTAAACATGGAACAATTACATGATATCGCAGAAAAATATAGAGTCATGAAAAAATATCATGCAAAGTTAAGTAAATGGGGATTAAGTTTAGGCTTAAGAATTCCCAAGGAATTGGCTAACAAGTATGGACTAAGTGACAACAAAGAAGTTTCAATAATCCCAGAAAAAAGAGGCATATTGATTATTCCAGAATAACTAATTTAACACTCTAACAAACTCTTTTCTAGCTATAAATAGCTTAGCAGAGCCTTTATAGAATTTAGGATATAGCTTAAAATCAGACACCTTTCTCAACTTTCTTATACTTCTTCTTTTCTTTAATATTTTATCAATATTTTTCAAATTCCATAACCAAGATTTAATATAGGCTACTGAAACAGAAGGTTTTCCCTGTACCAAGAAGAAAGTCATCTCTCCTAAATTAGAAAAAAAATACAAAGGAACATTCCAAATTAAAGTATAAAGCTGAAAATTCTTCAACATAGTATGAAATAAATTTTTTTCAGTCCAAAATCTCTTCCTAATAACATTATAACTCAACTTTTCTTTTTTTTCTCCAACTTTAGCTCCACCAGCATGAAAAAA
>JBBSWZ010000012.1:0-21935 GCA_038046025.1 Nanobdellota archaeon
GTTATAATATTGATAGCAATTTTGTACAGATATTGGCTTTAAAGATATATCCAAATACGTTATTAGGATATGATAATGGTACTGTTGATATAAATGGCCAGTTTTATGATAGGACTGGAGTCTATAAGAGTAATATAACAGAAAATGAAAATATTACTGGTAGTGTTAAATTTAATGCAAGTGTTAATGCTGGAAGTACAACTACAAATGTTACTTGGATAGCTATTAAGGGGTCTACAGAGGTCATTCTTGGATCTGTACATGAAATTGGTAATACAGCTCTAACATTTGATACTGGTAATGGATCATTACCTGATGGTTATTATAATCTAACAATACATTATACAAATGGAACTATCCAAGGTGATGATACTGTGGATGGTAATATATATAACGCTGCGAATTCATTCAATACTACTATATTAAATATAGTTATTGATAATACAGAGCCTACTGCACAGATAACAACAAGCGATGTTGATGATGTAGTTTATGTAAGAAGTGCTCAAAAAGTTTCATGTGACTTTGATGAATCTGCTGGAGGTAGTGGTCTTGATTTGTCTAGTAGAATTTTAGAGTTGGAAAAACCTGATGGTGATAAGCTCACATTTACAGATGACGATGCTGCTACACAAGAGTTTAAAGAGACTAACACTGCAGCAACTGGTCAATATATTGCAAAATGTAAAGTATCAGATGGTGTCGGATATCAAACTACAGCAGAAAAAAAATTCAGAGTGAATGCAAGAGGTGGAGTGTCATCAGCGACTAGTGGTAGTGGTAGAGGTGGAGGAACTGCAGTTGAAGGTGTTGAAGGAGGGGAAGATACTGGAGAAGCAGCTCCGAGTGAACCTAGTGAATCTGGTGCTCCTACAACAGGAATAGGTGGTCCGACTCCTAGTGTATCGGCTCCGGGTGGTGCTGGTGGTACAGTAGCTATAGTAATAATTGTAATAGTAATTGCAGCTGGTGTGATATATTTCTTAGTTAAAGGAAAGCCTGGGAAGAAGGGACAGATAAAGTTTAGTAGGTCTGAATTAAGAGCTAGAAAATAAACTTTTTCTTTTTTATTTTATATCATTGATAATATTTAAAAAGAGTTAATTATGACTACCTTATATGGAAAGGATTAAAAAAAGAAAATTAATTCTGCCTTTTTTTATCATATTTACTATGGTATTCAGTGTACTTAGTTTTAGTTTATTTAATACTAGTTCAAGTAGTTCATCAATTAGTGAATATAAAGGACATAAATTTAGATCTGTTAATAATGTATGGGTAACAAACATTAATGGTAATGAAGTTGTGATATTCAATGACCCTAACTCTTTAGATATAGACATTGATGGATTTACTACAAAATCAATAAACAAACTTTACTTATCTAGAAATCCTCCTGGAAGTATAATTAATGAATTAAGAGGATTAGGTAATTTAATCCCATTTTCAGATATAGGTTTTGTTGATAGTTGTTTTGAAGATATTGAAGGATGTGAGGATTTTCCTTTAAAATCTTGTGCTGATGCTATCGGTGATGTTGGAGTTTTTGAAGTGGAAATAAGTGAAAATAATAAAATAGAAAGAAAGGGGAATTGTTTAAAAATAGAAGGAGATAGAGTGTTTATAATTAAAGTTATTGATAGAGTTATATTAGATGCTTTACTATGAAAGATGTAAAAAAAGCAAATTTAGCAATATTTGTAATAATCCTATTTTTAGTAGCTTTTGCTGTTTTTTTATGGTTTTATCAAAGAGAGAGGTATTCTGATATTTATTTTAATTATAATGGATTTGATGTACATAGAGTAAATTTTTTAGAAAAGGGTTTTGTTTATAAGATTTCTTTAATTTCTGAGATAGATAAGAATCTTTATTCAATTGAAAGTAGATTTAATCCTATGGATTTAGAAGAAATTCCTGTAAATGCTAATCTTGATGATATATATGACAAAGAGGCCCTCTTCATTACTATGGATAACAATGCAACTGGTGTTAGTGTTTTAGCTGCCACTGAGATAAGTAAGGTAACTGGGAATGATTTAATTTTTCGTAATCCTAAGGTAACGCATGGTGCTTTAAACGCTCCTATTCAAGATAAGAATGTAACAGTGGTTACTTGTGATAATGTAAATGAATATATTGGTGTAATCTCATTTGAAATAGGTGATAAACCAAGAATTTATTCTGAAAATGGATGTGTAATTGTAGTTGGAAAGGATGAAAATGATCTGATTAGAGTTGCTGATAGATTAATGCTTACTCTATTAGGTATAATGAAACCTTAATATTTATAAATTCAATTAAACTCGCTCTATTAATGATAGATGAAGACGTTTTGAAGATAATTGCATGTCCTAAGTGTAAAAATGATCTTAGAATTGAAGGAAATGCCTTAAAGTGTAAATTATGTAGTAAAGTGTATAAAATAGAAGAGAATACGCCTATATTATTAGATTAATGCCGCGATCGCATAATCTGGTATTGCACAGGCCTTGAAAGCCTGGCCCTTTTGGGCATCCCGGTTCAAATATGAGGATTGCATCCTTATCAGCAAGCATTAACCTGCAACCTTAATGAAAGTCCGGGTCGCGGCGATATTATTTTCTACTACAATAAAATTAAAATATAGGGAAATATGACATTTTTAGTAAAATGGGATTTTGGAGCTGGTTATTTGGATATAGTAAAAAAGATGAGCAAGATAGTGATAGTTTAATTTCTGAAGAGAATATCCAAGATGTCAATTTAAATAAAACAAGTGATGCTGATATAGATGTCTATAAAAGAAGAATATACCGACCAAGGACAATAACTAGAGAAGATGCTAGATTTGTAGAAAATATGCATAAAAAAGCTGCTTATGGAGATATTAAGATTCAACCTTATAAGGATTCTTCTGATATTAAGGAAATTGAAAAAATAACTCATAATGTAAAAGAAAAATTAGTAAAAAAATAGTTTTTTATTATACAAATGTTTATATATTGTTATTTGAGGTTTTTGTGAATGACAAGAGCTTTGATTACTGGAATAACTGGGTTTGCTGGAAGTCATCTAGCTGAATTGTTATTATCTAGAGGTTTTGAGGTGTTTGGAACTGCTAGACATAGAAGTGATTTAACCAATGTTAGGCATATTTTAAAGGATATTAAACTAATTGAGGCTGATATAACTGATCTGGCTTCTATCAGAGGGGCTTTTAATATAGCTAAACCAGATTATGTCTTTCATTTAGCTGCTCAGAGCTATGTACCTCAAAGCTGGAAAGCACCACATCATACTTTAACTGATAATATACTGGGAACTTGTAATATATTAGAAGCTGCAAGAGACTATCCTAATGTTATAATACAAGTTGCTGGAAGTTCTGAAGAATATGGTTTTGTAAAAGAAGATGAGGTTCCTATAAAAGAGACTAATCCATTAAGACCTTTAAGTCCTTATGGTGTTAGTAAGGTAGCTAGTGATTTGTTATGTATGCAATATTTTAAGTCTTATGGAACTAAAGTTATAGTCACTAGGGCTTTTAATCATTCAGGACCTAGAAGAACTGGTGTTTTTGTAGATAGTAATTTTGCTAAACAACTAGTTGAGATTGAGAAAGGTATTAAAGAACCTGTTTTATATGTTGGTAATTTAGAAGCCCAGAGAGATTTTAGTGATGTGAGAGATGTTGTTAGGGCTTATTTACTGGCTGTTGAGAAAGGGATTCCTGGTGAAGTTTATAATATCTGTTCTGGTAATGGAATAACGATTAAAGATATGTTAGATAAATTAATTAAATTTGCTGGTGTTAAATTGGAAATAAGGCAAGATCCTGAGAGAATGAGACCAAGTGATGTTCTAGTATTAAGAGGAAATTGTAGCAAGTTTAAAGAACAAACTGGATGGAAACCTGAAATAGAATATGATCAAACTTTAAAGGATATGTTAGAATATTGGAGAAAGAATACTTAATCTTCTTTAAAATTTTAAATAAAAAAAGAAAGAAAAACAGCTATTTAAGCTGTCATTGCAGTTACGGATGGTTGACTTAATGTACCTGTAACTTTAACTTCAGATCCTTTCAATTGACCAGAGTAATCTTCATAGTTTTGAAGTACTTTAGCTGCCATCCTAGTTTCTGTTGCTTCGTAACCAGCTACTAATAATGCAACATTTTCTCCGTTTGAAGCCATCTTAATAAGAGCCTCTCCAGGGGATAATGCTTGTCTTGCTTGTTCACAGGTCATTACTCCTGCTCCTGAAACAGCGCTATTAGCACATGGTCCACCAACTAAGATTAAATCAAAGTTAGCTTCTGAGCCAGCAATTTCTGTATCTAGTCTAGTATTTATTGAAATGTCTGCAGGTATGTATGAAACTGCTCCACCAGATACTCTTGTTGTTGGTCCTTTAACCACAACATTACCTTGCACCATGTCTGATGGTATTAACAATACTACTTGGTCTGAAGCACCATTAGATTTAGGGTCTTTTATAATAATACCATATCTAGTTCTATGGTCTTCATCTTTTGTTCCAATATCTATACCTTGATCTGTCCTTAAGTACACTACTTCGTCTGCTTGTTCAGTATTTGCTGTAGAACCTAAAGCACTTACACTACCAGAAGCTGTTGTCCAGTTTAGTACAATTACATCTTCACCATCAAATAATTCAGTTGATGAATCACCTGTGATATTAACTACAAACTGCGGTCTTTCTACACCTGTTTGGTTGAAAAATTGTAGTAATACGTTACTTGTTTTTGTGTCACCGAACTTAACTTGTGCTATAGTGTTTGTACCAAATGCAGTAGCATTTCCTATAGTTACGTTTCCTGCATAAACCATACTTGGATTAGTATTTGGGTCTCTATAGAAAACTAACCATGGATTTGCCTCATTACTTCCATCAGCTTGCAAATAAATTGAACTTGTCTTAGCGTCTGTTGGATTATTACTTGCGTTTACATGCATCCATCCATCTGTTTTCATTACAAACCTTTCATTTCCTGGTGCAGTAATAGATATTACTGGTGCACTTGTTGAACTACCAGCTACACCTGATTTAGCTGTATCTACAGAAGTTGCAAATTTAATTGTAACTTCTAAGTAATCGTCGCTAGGTGTAGTTAAACTGTCCAAACATAAAGATACATACTCATTCGGAAGTTCCAAACATTCTCCAATACCAGGAGGATCATCAGTGTCATCATCCTTTGTAAAGGCATTTCTTATACCTATTATTGGACCTGAATGTTGCGCAATTGTTTGTACTAATGTAGTATTTATTGTTGTAGATAAATCCTCTCTTAAATTAGAAATTTCCCATTCCCAATCAGGGTCGTTTTCATCTTCTCCAACAAAAGCATCTCCATCTTCATAGGTAGATTGAGCATCTTTACCTATAATTAATGAAGCTGATCTCTCTGAAATTTCGTTAGTGTAGAATGTCTCATCATTACTAACTTCAATTCCATTAATAGTTTTTGTTGAGGATGCAGAAATTGTTTCCCTTGTTCCATCAACATCTACTAGAATTGCTCCACCTTCACCTACATTTTCTAAAGTGATCTTTTTACCATCTACAGTAACTACGTCACCTACGTCCATAAAGTACTCTCCACCAACATAAGCTGTAAACTTTGTAGCTGAACCAACATCAGTTATTTTTAAAGTTCTCCCAAGGAATTTTACTTCTAATGGATTAGATGATGTTGCCTTAGATACATTTATTTTATCATCAAAAGCATAGTAATACCTTATACTTTTTGAGATAGCCTCTAAGAATACATTGTCTTCGTAGTCATCATCTTTACTAGTAAGGCTTGTTTCTACAGATGGTGAGTTTACTCCAAATAGTAATTCATCATGGACATTATAGTCCTTACCTTGGAAACTTATTTGTGTGTCTTGGAAGCTTTCTATGTCTGTGTCTTCTAGACTAACGTCAAACCCAACAGCTGTTGTGTTTGCAATTGGTTCACCTAATGGAATGTCCTCTGTAACACCACCAGAAACTTGTAATGTTCCTGATCCAGAACTTACTGGAACTTTGGCATCAAATTGCAGTCTTGTAGCAATGTTTACTGCTCCTAATGTATCTGAAGCAGCAGCTTTTGCACCAACTACAATTGTTGTAGCTTCGTTAAACACTCCAGTTGAATCAACAAAGGGTTGCGGATAGTCTGCCAGGTTTTGAGCTACGGCACCGCCCATTGTGGCACCTAACATTGCAACTCCTGCGCCAATTGCTGCCATTCTTTTAATGGCCTTTTTCAATCTTTGCATTTAAACACCTCCGTGTTTTATTTAAGGATTATACCTTCTTGTTTTTAATATTCCTACCTCTTTTTTAGGTAGTTAATTAAGAGATCTTAGGTTATTTTTGGTTTATAAAGATTTCTGCTATAAATGATATACTTTAATTAGAAATTTGTTATTTTTTAGTGATTATGAAGAAAAATGTTGTATTTTATGTTTATGGGACTTGTAGATGCTGTTTTTATTGTTATTTTATTGTGATTAAAAAAAATTGGTATATAAAGTGTATATTCTGTAACATATAGTTTAGAGTTGAAAATTAAGAAGAAATTGATTGTTGCGGTTGGATACATAAAATAATCTTTGCTAAGATTCTTGGTGAAACACTTACTGTTGCTGAACCTGTTATTGTTGCCTGGTTTGGATCACAATTTTGAATACCATAGTAATTCTTTGGATATGGATTTGTGGCTATAAATTCTAGCCTATACTTTTTAGTTTTGAAGACTTCATTTAATATATCTTGCTGGAAATTTTCTCTCATAAATGTGCATGGATCTGAGTCAATATTGTTTGCATTATAACATTCTACTATTTTATTTGTAACTTTAGAACCACCTGGTGTGTTTGATCTGATGATTGCATTTAGCATGTTGCTTGCTTGAATGCTTTGTCTTTGTAACTCATCTGTATCTGATTTTGGAGAGACTAAAAATCTTAGAGAGACTATTATAATGAATATTAAAATTAGAACTATTACCATCAATCCCATAATTTCTATTTGTGCTTTTTTATTCATTTTTGTATACTCCAATTCTTAAGATTCCTATCTTATATTCGTCTGTTAAAGGATAATAAACTGATACTGGGTTTTGCCTTATTTCTTGTTCTCTAATTCCTGATTTAGCATCGTAGATTGTGAAAGATTTGCATTTGTTGTTTCGATAATTAGTATTGAAATGATAATTAGTATCGAAATGCCTGTTGGGATCTATGGAGGTACAATCAACGTCTCCTTCAGGCTTGGGATATACTACTTCTAAAATTACTTTTTTGTCATCTCCAAAAAAATCTTTGTAATAATCATCATCTATATGTTCTACTAATGAGAATATTTTTATTGAATTTATGACTCCTGTATCATGAGTTAATTCTGCCATTGAAGCTACTGAATCTGTTAAAATAATTGCGTCTATTTCTGTGAATCTTTCTCCTTTTTCTTCTAGACCTTTGTATAAGAAGGAATAATAGAAGATAAAACCCATAAATATTATAACTACTAAGATTAGCAATACAAAAATCATTTCCATAAATTGAACTTGTGCTTTTTTGTTCATTGTAGTAGTCTTTCTGTTTCAATTCCTTTGAATAATGGAGGACAATCAGTTAATTTTAGAGCATCATTTGCATCTTTAATATCTCTGGCAGCACTTATATCTCCTTGGGATAAGGAACGTAATTGAACTGAAATCTCATTATAGTTATTAGTGCCTTCACTACAACTTAATAAGCTAGTAATTGTATTACTATAGATTTTTATTAGTGAATCAATCCTTTGTTTTGCAAGTCCTTGTGTTATGCAATTAAATTGATCATAATCTGCTGAGAATATTGCTGCAAAAACCATTGCATCTCCCCAAATTGGTACTGGGATTGTTGGATACCAATTATTACCTCTTTTGAATTGGACTCCTGGATTGGCTCCTTCTAATTCTATAAATTGGACTACTTTTATGTTTGGTGCTATTGGAGGAGAGCTTGTTGGCTGGAAATAAACTTTCACTTCATTTGTTGCTGTTGTAACTTGAGTGAATCTTCTAGGAAATTTACTTGTGAAATATATTCCTATTTGAGAAGAACTATCAAGAGTAAATTTTGTATTTGAATCTGCTAAAAAATATAAATTATCAATTTTGAATGGATAGTTCCATGCTAAAGTCCATGCTTGAACTGATCTTCCATTAAGCTGGAAAGGAGTAAAGATTAGTTTTTTTGTTTCTTTTTCTTCATCACCTTCCCTTAGGAAAATTTCTTGGTTGGAGCAGTCTACATCAATAGATATATCCTCTGAAAATTCAATTGTTTTTTCTGAGTTTGGCGATAATGCAAAGGATGCAAGATTTTTGTCTAAAACTAAGATGTTTTGTAATGTTGTTACTTTGTCTCCAAAATCAAGTATGTCAGAACCAAAATTGAAAAAGAACATTAAGATTATTGCACCAGCAATTAGAGTAAACATAATAGTAAAAACAAAAATAGATACTCCCCTTTTTTCCATAATATTAATATTAGTAAAAAGTTTATATAATTTGTTGTTTATACTCTTGTTATTAAAACCTGATTACCCTGACTTTCTAATCTAATCTGTAATGTATGTTTATCTTTTACTAAATCAAAGCATAATAGTCTGGTATTATCTGTTACTGTAAATAGACCTTTTATTTTTAACTTGTCAGGTAATTTTGCCTCTTTTTTCCTTGTTTTTTCATTAAATAACCAAAAAACCATATTATTGTTTCCATTTCGTATGTTATTTTCTAATAAATCATTATCACAATTACCTGTTAATTGAAATGAACTCGTTGTTTGTTGGAGAAAACAAATACAATCTACTGAAGAAGGAAAATTATATTTTAATACATTATTTGATCCCTGTTCTAGGTTGTAAAAAGTTGTTATTTGCTCATTTATTCTTTGAACTGTGTCAGCTACTTGGGCGAATTCTGCTCTTTCTTGGATATCAAAGAAAATTTTTATTCCAAAAGCAAAGACCATTGCGGCTACAATTAGAGCGAAAATAAAAATAAATGGTTCTCCAAAAATCTGACCTCTTTTTTTCATACTTTTAGTTTATTTGTTTTTAGTTTAAATATGTTTTTATAATTTTATTTCTTGCTTTCTAAATCTACCCTAAAAAGATATATTTATATATTAATACTACTCCTCAGTAGAAATGTTTGTAAGGGAAGATTTTAGAAGGGATGGTCTAGCTGCAAATTTCCTAGCAGACGATCAACTCATCTCTATAGTTAGTAAACTTTTAGAAGGTTCAAGAATTAACATAGGGTATCCGGCCATATGTCAAAGAGAATATGAGGCTTGTTCTAGGATATTATCCAATTCTCAAAATGATTCAACTGAGTTATGTGTAGTTGGTCATGCAAGGGAAGAGCATTTAGATGCTATGTCTATAATTATAAAAAACCATAAAAATGTTTCAGCAAATTCATGGATACCTATAAGTGATTATTTTTTAGATCAAACAGTTAGAGTGAATCCCAGAGAGGCATACACTGGTTTAAAATCTTTAATCCAAAAATGGAAAGATAGATCTGATAAGCCATTTGATATTGCATTTGCAGATTGTACATCGGATGAATCTGGATTGCCAGAGAGAATATTTCAATGGAGCGAATATTGCCTAAATAATGGTGTTAGAAATATTATTGTATGTGATTCTAGAGGGATAGGAGAACCAGCTAAAATTGAAGAGATTTTTGATTCCCTAAAAATGTTTGGCAATAGAATTGAATTTCACCCTCATGATGATAATGGTAGGGCCTTGGAGAATGTGGGTATAGCCCTCTCTAGGGGTGTTGAGATTATAGGTACAGCTTTTTATCGTTCAGGTGAACGTTTAACAATGATTGACCCTAGGGAACTCAGGCAATATGGATTAGCTTTCAATGATCAATATTATGGAGAATTTGAGCGTCAGTTTATGCAAAAAATTGGTCATCCGAAAATTGTTCTTGAAAGTGTATTAGGTAAGGACAAAGTAGTAACCGGATCACAATTTCGTCTGAGAAACAGAGATAAAGTTCTTAAAATAGTATTTGGAGTAACTAGCGATGTCCATATTGCATCCCAAATTTTAGGAGAAAGAATTTCTAAAGAAAAACTTGCAGACATTAAAAATACTTTTTTATATGATGAAAAAAGATTATGCTTGGAACCTCCTGAACTAATTGCCTGTTACAATTCAATACAGGAGGAGATATGTCCAGTATAACAGTTACATACTCTCTTTATTGTGGATTTGATTATCGAAGGCTTATGGCTTCCATAACTAGCGTGCTAAGTCAAAAGGGGATTGATCCTCAAATAATCATATCAGAACAAAATCTTGAATCACATCTAGAAGGTTTAATGGGGCCTCTGCCTGTAACACACCTATTTTCAAGACCGCCAGTAGATGAATTTGGCAATTTGGTATACAATACAGGTAAGATAAGGAATGCTGCTGTGAGTAAAGTAACAACAGACTATATTTATCTAAATGACGCTGACATTATTTTTTCATCTGAAAACTATTTAGCCAATCTTCTTGCAGATATCAAAGAGGAAGAGGCATTGATCTGGCCCCCGTCCAGAGGTTTAATTAAAGAGGATGTAGAATCTTTCCTTAGTTTAATAGATAGAAAGGGATTTGAAAATGCAATGAGGGAGATAAACCTACCAAACGAATATGTTGCGAGTTTGAGTACAGAAGTTGCACCTCTTAAGGTTGTTAAGCATAAGAATGGAAGGATTTATGTTACTGAAATGTCAACTTTCGAGAGATACCTGTCTGATGAGAGTATGAGGGGTCTGGAACCTATTTTTTGGAGAGATGTTGTTCATATTGGTGGAATTTTTACTGAAACTAGGATAGTGAGAGCAGTTGGTTGTTATACTGACTCATATCTTACTTGGGGGTATGAAGACGTAGATTTGCAATGGAAATTGAGCCAAAAATGTAGAGTGAGAACAATTTCCCCTATAAAAAAATTTGAAGTGTTGCATTTAGATCATGATAAAAATTATTTCTCAGAGGAACAAAATGATAAAAATAGAACAGTATTTGAAAAAAGACAACAAGAAGGTATAGAAAAAGCAATCGCTAATGACTTGGAGGGATTAAGATGCGGGATGGATTGGATAGATTAAACATTGAATTATCTGCGCATTGTTCATATGCATGCGTAAGCTGTCCTAACACTTTTATGGAAAGAAGAAAGGGACATATGAATCTTAATTTGTTTAAGCTAATATATGATGAAATTGAAGATAGTGTAATGAAAGTATTTTTGTGGAATTATGGTGAACCACTTTTAAATCCCCAAATTGGAGAGATAATTGCATACACAAACAACAAAGGACCAAGAACTATATTGAGCACGACAGGAGTAACACTCTCTTCAAGAGATGATGTTTCTTTTCTTGGTCAACTTGGTGAATTAATCATATCGGTAAATGGTTTTGATGAAGGTACCTATTCTTTTCATCAAAAAGGAGGAAGTTTGGAGGATATCGCAAATGGGTTAGAAAGAATAAAAACAACTATGCAAGATAGCAATACACTTTATGTATTACAAACAGTACTAAATTCCCAAAATATTTCCCAGATAGAACAAGCGCATGAATTTGCTGCAAGGTATGGGTTTAACAAATTAGTGTTGAAATCTTTTAATGTTATGGATGATAAACCAGAAACTAGAAAGTTGTTTGTTCCGGAAGGATCTAAGTTTTCTAGATCAGATACATCGGAAAGATTGTTTGGTTATCCTTGTTTAAATTGGATGGTTATAAATTGGAATGGTGATGTTAATTTATGTTGTTGGGATTATGAAGGAAAAATAATAGTTGGAAATGTAAGGGAACAAGGCGTCTTTGGGGTTTGGAACTCAGACATGATGGAATCATTAAAGAGTAAATTGGAATCTGAGAAGATTCTCCCCTATTGTGGTTCATGCACTATGAAGACAACTATAGATGAAAGGGTATTACATAATGGGTAAAATAGCATTTGTTTCATTTAATACTGGTGGAACTTTAGGACATTTAACTCTCTTAAGTAAAATGGCTAGTAGCTTAAATAGGGTAGCTGATATCCATATTCTCTCTGAACATGAATATGAATCCTATTCATCAGTAAGTGATCCGAATATTAAATGGTTCAAATTCAAGGAACAAAATCACCTAAGTTCAATCGGTGGAGAAATTAAACATAGCTCAAGCCCTGAAATTCTAGGATACATACTTCAAAATGGTATCGACACAACAATCTATTCCACCTTTTTTGATCCAGATTTAATTGGAGGTTTAGCAGACCACAATGTACGAAATATCTATGTATCTTATCCTTTAAGGGATAGTTTTTCTGAATTGTTTTTTCTTAGAGAACAGGATTGTTTATTTGATAGGGTCATTATTCTGGGTGACTTGTATGATAATGATTATCCTGCTTCAGTTACCAGATCTAGACCTCTCTTTTCAGAACAACAAAGAGAAGAAAATACACCTAGTAACATACTCCTAACTTGTGGAGGAGGTGGCCGACCTAGCTCTCGACAATTCTTGGATTTGATGAAAGATTATATCCCTCTTATTAAACAAAAACACAATCCTGATATACTTTTGGTGACTGGACCTAATAACAAAGGATTCCATATGGAGGGAGTAACTTGTGTAAGTCATGCAAATGATATGCTTGAACAAATGGATAGTGCAAGATTAGTCATTTCTGAAGCAGGATACTTTTCAACGCATGAGTTGATTTCTAGAACAAGACCTAGTATATTAATACCTGGTGCAAGAAGAATAGATAATCAAGAGTTACGAGCTGTGGAATATGCGAAGCGAGGTTTAGGTTTTTGTTTTATGCCAGAAGAAGATATTTCAGACTTGGTATCAAGATCAATGGAATTGCTAACAGATGAACAACAATATCTTGTTTTTAGAGAAAATAATAGGAGATATTATAATCAGCAAAATAAAGGGAATAGTCTTGGAAAAATCCTAATGAATTCGCTAAAATGAAATTGCTTTACATTTCAGGAACATATTATCCTGCAGCAGGTGGCGCAGAAATAAGTATGCACACTTTTCTTAAAGAAGCTATCAGAAATGATCATAAAGTGTTAGTGGCTACAAATCTTGAGAGAAGCGGGTCAAATGGAAAGATTGTTAATTATGAAGGCGTATCTGTTGTAGGGGTTGATCATGATTCTAGAATATCAAAGTTGGATGAATTGATAACTCTATATCAACCAGATAAAATATTAACTCAATTGATGTGGTCGGATGTTGCTCTTAAACTGGCTAATGATAAAAATATTGATTCTGTATTGAGATTTTGTAAAGTTCCTTCTTTTTTGGATATAACTAAAGATTCAGAAACTTGTCCTTCAGATATAATAGTGGTTTCTGAATTTGTAAGAGATTATGTTTTCCAAAATTGGCAAAGAGAATCTGTAGTGATACCTCCTCCAATTGAATTGAAGAAAATACGCTGTAGTAGAAATTCCCCTAGGTACATAACTATGTTTAATCCAAATATGAAGAAGGGGGGTGCAATATTTAGAGAAGTGGCTATAGGCATGCCAAAATATGAATTCGCAGTTGTAAGGGGATGGGATGTTTTGAAAGAAGGAAATAAAATAGATACAAAAATTGTTCAGAGACTATGTGACTCTTTGAGAATTCAATATACTGGTCAAAATTTGGATGATGTTGATTTTGAAGGAGTGCATAATGTTACTCAGTTTTCTTATACAAGTAATGTATCAGATATCTATGCTGAAACCAGAATTCTTTGTGTTCCATCCCAATGGCAGGAAGCTTTTGGTAGGGTTTGTATTGAGGGTATGGCTAATGGTATCCCTGTTATAGGTAGTGATGTTGGAGGATTGGCTGAAGTTGTACGAGCAGGGGGAATATTAATAAATGATTTTATGAACCCAAATGAATGGGTTAAAGAACTAAAGAAACTAGACAATCCTGAAGAATATGAAAGGATAGTAAAAAGAGGGAGATTATATGTAGAGAATAATTATGATTATAGTGCTATTTGCAATACATTTTTCAAAATGTTGGGGGAAAAATAACTAAAAATGGTGAATATTTTACGTAGCATAAAAAGAAAATATATAACAACACCTCTGATGATAAGAAAATATCTTAATGATACAAAAATTAAAAAACTTCATATTGGTGCAGGTAATAATTACTTGCCAGGCTGGTTAAATATGGACTTTCACTCAAGAGAGCCCGGAGTGATATACATTGATGCAAAAAAAAATTTTCCATTCAATAATAATATTTTTGACTACTTATTTAATGAACATTTTTTAGAACACTTAGATTATCCAGACGAAGCAAAAACATTTCTTAGTGAATGTTTAAGGGTTATGAAACCTAACAGTATTGGAAGAATCGGAGTCCCAGACACAGAGTTTACAATAAACGCATATGTTGAAAATAATGAAGAGTACTTTGATATCTGTAGAAGACTCTGGCGTCCCTCTTATTGTTCAACAAAGATGGAATCCATAAATTTTCATTTTAGGCAAAAAGGACAACACCAATTTGCTTATGATTTTGAAACTTTAGAAAAGATTTTAAGACAAAGTGGATTCGTTGATATAGAGAGATCCTTTTATAACCGTAGCGACTACGAAGAATTAAGGGTAGATAATTGGTCAATTCCGGGAACATTATATGTTGAATTTAGGAAAGGAGGTAATTAACTAAGATGTTTAACCAAAAGTTTGAACCAGAAGAAGGTAAAATTATCCATGGAGCAGGACAAGATTTGCAAAGTTTCAAAGAATATTCTGATGCGGTAGAAAACTATAAACCAGCTATTTACATGACTTATGTAAAGATAAATGAAATTGAAAAATGGTCTAATAAAATTTTTCTGGAGATTAAAGATATGCCAATAAAATTTTTGCAAATAGGTTTTCATTTGAGGAAAAAGGAGGACAGAGGTGTTTATGTGTCACAATGCGCAGAGATTCTAAGAGGAACATACGATACAGAACTGAGGTTATTTTGTGAAATCTTAAAAAAGATGTCTATCCCTACATTTCTTAGGATTGGTTACGAGTTTAATGAACTGAATAAGTATAACCATACAGAATTTATAGCTTCTTGGAGATACTTAACTAATAAATTAAAAGAGTTTAAAATCGATAATGTTGCAACAGTTTGGTGTTCTTGTCCGGCGATGAGTAAAAATATTAATGAAATAATGGCTTTTTATCCAGGAGATGAACATGTAGATTGGTTTGGAATAGATATACTCGGAGCAAAAAATTTTAAAAATGATAAGCTTACAGAAGAGTTTATTCGAGAAGCGGAAGAGCATAAAAAACCAGTCATGATTGGAGAATGTAGTGCAATAAGAACTAATTTTTCTAATGAAGAAAATGCTTGGAACAGTTGGTTTGCTCTATTTTTTGAGTGGTTGTATAAGCATCCAATTATAAAAGCATTTTGTTATATAAACTGGGACTGGTGTACGCATGGAGAAAAATGGAAAGAATGGGGTAATTCCAGAATCCAAACAAATGAAAACTTAAGAAAAAGATATGTAGAAGAATTGAGCAAAAGTATATTTATCCACAATGACAAGGAATACTATCAAACTAATAAACCCAAGAAAATCCTGTATGAAAACCAAGATAAGATATTGAAGAAAATACTTGACCTGCTACGAAATGATATACCTCAAAACGCAGAAGCAATTCTTTTTGGAAGTTTAGCGGAGTCAAAGTTTGGGAAGTATGTAAAGAAGCATAACAATCACGAGGGAAGCGATATTGATATCATTGTTTTTATTGATAAAAAAAATATCCCCCCACATTGGAAATATTTGAATGTTTCAAAAGGATGGTGGGATTTACACAGAGGGACCAAAATTGAAATAAATGAAACAATCCATAAAACAGACATCTTAGTTGTTAAAAATGGTTTTGAAGAAATAGCAAGACAGCGGATTATTGATAAAGAATGGAAAACCATCAAAATTAGATGAGGTTATAATATGTGGTTAGAAACGAATGAAAGTCTAGAAAGAAAAGTGTTTTCCGAGATTGGAGTAATTTCTTCAAGAAAATTGGAAGGGGGTTTGGTAAATTCAGTTTATCATGTTGAACTAAAAAATGGAATATCTGGCGTTCTTAGAGTTGCAGATAACGAAACGGAAGGATGGATACCTAAAAAAGAAAGAGCAGTGTTATCTCGTTTCTGTGAATTTCCATTTTTTCCTAAAGTTTTATCTTACGGAGAACTTAGGGAACTGAATCTATCTTTTAATGTCCTCAGTTTTTTTGAGGGGGATAATATGCACACTACAAAAGAAATTCCAAACCCCCAAGTGTTCCTGAGCTTGGGCGAGACCCTAGGAAAAATCCATTCATATAAGGCAACAGAGTTTGGATTCGTATATGATTTTGATAATACTGGTGCAGATCCCAGGATTCATAACTCTTATCCTGGTCCGTATCGCAATGGTTTTGAACAACATTTTATACCAGCCAAGGGTTGGACTGAACATTTAATTGAAAGAAAATCGAGATATTCAAGGGAACTTGATATTATTGTATCTAGAATGGAAAAAGAAAAGAGTTTATTCACAAACGGAGAATGCACTTACAATCATGGAGATTTTCAATTCAAAAATATTTTAGTAGAGGGGGAAAGATTAGCTGGAGTATTAGACTTTGATTCATTTAGATATGGGGATCCTTCAACAGATTTACATATGTTTTTGCAAAACTGCATAGGTGTATCACACGATTTAGCTTACAAATTTCTAGAAGGGTATGTTGACAGGCGAAACCTTCCAGATAACTTCTTTGCAAAAGCTCCTTTTTATAGATATTACCAAGCAATCCAAGCTGTTATTGCTATACCTCTTCATTTAAGAAATACTCCTCCAGATAGAGTTGAACTTTACAAAGACAGAGTAAAAAAATTTCTTCAAACTATAATTGAGGGTTCAGATCCAGTTCTAATAACTAAATATTAAATCAAAACAATAGTTGTAGATTAGATATATTTATATTATTGATCCAAATATTCTAGCAGATGTTTCCCAAATTCAGATAGTTTAAATGGTTCCCACTTAGATACAATTCTTGGTCTCCAGGATGCACTGAAACACCATCCAATCCAAGAAATTTGTTTTTGAGTTAAATACTCTATAAATGGTTTTAAATAATTCTTATAAGAGGATTTGTATTGTGACTTCTCATCCGTATCATAACCAAATTCTGTTACAACAATTGGAAATTTTTTTAATGATTCAAGCATTTCTTTCCAATTCTTATTGTTTTTTAAAGGGTAACAATGAAAAGAATATGCTATGTTAGCAAACTTATCATAGGGTTTTTTTGCAGTGTCTTTTAGATTAAAAGACCAGTAATTGGAACTAACAATAATTAAATTGTTAGAGTTTTCTCTAATAATTTTAATTAATTCAACAGCTATCTTTTTCCATTTTTCAAAAGGTAAAGCAGACAGATTTAACCTAGAAACATTTTTTTCAGCAGGACATGGCTCATTATAGATTTCAAAAATAACATTAGGCATTTCTCCAAAACTCTCTGATAGTTGTTTTATACCTTGAATGGCTATCTTTTTGTCTGCTAAATACCAAAATATTTTTTTATGATTGTGGACATGAAAATATTCTTTTAGCCTAGTTTCATTGTGTAAGGGATTTCCAATTGCATGCCAATCTAGAATACAATATAACCCTCTCTCCAGACAAGTATCGGCAATTTTTTTAATAGTTTTATCAATGAAGCCCTTATGATATACAAAATGACCTGGTAAAATTGGAATTCTAACTGTATTAAATCCTAAATCCTTAATTAGTGATATGGTTTCCTTAATTTCTTGCTTTTCCTTATCTCTTAACCAATAAGGATCAGGCAAGGATACTCCTTTTAGTAGAATTTCCTGATCATTAACGATAAGTTTTGATTTATTAACGAATATAGCTTGCATAGTAGAATAATGCTTATTCAATTTATTAAACTATTCATTTTACACCCTAGCCAACAAATTTATAATATATTCTAAAAAAAGTTACAATAAATTAATTAGTGAGCAAAGTATTAAAAGGTATAAAATTCTTAATAAAATGTGGAATTGATATTTATAGTTAGCATCTTAGTAATTATATTCTCGCTTCTCTTAGTCTTAATTGGAGTTCCAGTACAGATAAAGAAAAAATAAGATTTTTTAGAGGATTGTGTTCAAGTATTAAAATTAAGAAAATAGAATGAGAACATATTTTAGAAAATGTTGATATAAATGATTTAAATATTTAAAGATGAAAAAAGAAAGGAGCAATTTACCATTTAGAATTAATTGTGAAGGTTATTTTACAGATAGTAAAGGTAATATTCTTGCTTACGACACTGGAAAAGGATATATTGTATTCCCTGGTGGAGGAGTGAATAATAATGAATCTCCTGAAGAAGGTCTAATTAGGGAAACTTTTGAAGAAACAGGAGCTATTGTAGGAGATTTGAGTAAATTAGGGGTTTTAAAGATAGTTTGGTGGCCAGAGTGGGCAAAAACAAAAGAACAGAAAAAAAGATATGAGCTTTTTCAGGGTGAAGAAATGCATTTTTTTAAAGGTTTTATTAAGGAATTTAAGAATAGTAATCTTAAAGAAAAGGATCATTGGAAAGGAGATAAGTTGATGCCTATTAAGGAAGTGATTTGGTTAATAGAAAAGAATAAGCCTTTTAGTAAAGGCGAAAAAGAATATAGGGAAGCTCAATTAATGTTTTTGAAAAATCTCTTAAGTGTAGTATCCTGAAACTATTTCCTATCGATAGATTAATTCGTTTCTTCATTTTCTTAGTTTCCTAATAAATGCTTGAGATGGCGTCTCAAGGATATCAAACTTAAGACTTCTATGAGGTCTAATGTCATTATACCCATACAGAAATTCTTCTATGTTATTAAATACTTCCCTATGTCTATCGTAACAATCAAACCACTTCTCAATCTTTCCATTGCTTTGAGGATGTTTAACTCTGCATAAGATTTGTTTAATATTATTCCCATTAAGAAATGCAACAAATCTTGAATCTCCTCCTAGATTGCTTACAAATTGTGATCCATGATCACAAATACATTGCTTTATTTGACCATATTTTAAAGCTATTTCCATACCTTCAATAGACCTATCAGTAGTCTCATTACTACATTCAGTCAATACAAGAAGCTTTCTGCTTGCATCATCTTCTACTCCAAAGACCCATGTACCCTTGTAATAATGCCAATCAATATGAACTGCTGTTAAACTATGCCTTCTCTCATATCTTATCCATTTTTTCTTCCTAATATCCTTCTTTTCTTTGGGTTTAGCATAACCCAATTGAATCATTATCTTATGGATTCTATTGTGTCCTATATGTTTCTTGTAATCTCTATCTATCACCCTTTCTAGAGTATCGCAGATACTCTATATTTTTCATAAGCTTCTTTTACTGTATCTATTTCCCATTGTTCAGTCATCTTTATTGGACGTCCAACTATTTTACCTATTTCAGGTATTTTTCCTGTTGATTCATAAATACTCTTTATTTGATAAACTCTCCTAACTGAAATTCCTGCTACTTTCCTAGCTTGATAGGTTGTAGCACAATTATTTAGCCTTTTTAATGTCTCAAGAAGTTTAGATTTATTTAATTTCATATAGCTGATAAAATCAGCCTTATGAAATAGTTTCGGGATAACACAGATGTTGAAAAAGCAAGATTTGTAAACCTAATATTTACTTATTAGTAGTAATTATATTTAAGAATAATTTAAATATTTATTTGACTATATAAAAAAGATGAGATTAAGTAGATTACAAAAAGCTGGAATTGGATTAGTTAGTTTAGTTGCTAGTTTGACTGCTGGTTGTTCTGGTTTTATTGAAGGATCTAGAAGTTTTGCTAGGACCAGAGAACAGGATTTAGTTTTAAGAGGTTTAGCTACTAGTGCTAGGCATGCGGAAGCTAATGAGAGAGCAAAAAATACTGGATTGAGAGGGAATAGAGAAATTGCTGGTGCTATAAGAGATAGTAATATGGGTTATGTTAATAATTCTAGTCAAGGTTATAATGTTAATAATTTTAGTGGTAATAATTTATCTGATAATCCTTTGACGTGGGATGTGGATGATGCTGTTATTAATGGAGAATTGGTTGCTTTTTCAAAAATAGCAGGGGGTAATGTTGATGAACATTATAAAAGAGAAGTCTTTATTATGAGAAATGATGGATCTAATTTAAAGAGATTAACTTTTAATAAGGGTTCCGATGCTTATGCGAGATGGGTGGATGAAGAAAATCTTATGTGGCTATTTTGGGGAGATTTTGCTGGACATTATTCTTATGGTAAGATCAGAGTGAGGAATCCCGATTTTGGAAAGATTAGAATTATGAATTATAATTTAAGAACTGGAAGAACTAGTGTAATTGAAGAACGCCAAACAAATTTTGGTCTTGGTAATGCAGCTGATCTAAAAATGCTATCAGATCTCCAAAGAAAAATTCAAAGAGAAGGTTATACAGACTATATAGATAATTAAGGAATAAAACTTATGTCTAATATTGGAGTTTCTGGATAAAATTCGTCTTTACATTTTATAAATACTTTATTACTTGAGATAGATGCTTCATGTTCTATTGAATTTTCATTTGTCATTTGAGTTCCTTCTCCTAAGTCAAATTGTTTATCTGAGTATTCGCATGTTGTTGGTTCATCTGTAATTAAATGTAAAGTTCCTGAAGAGATCATTTCAATGTTTACTTCTTTTGGTGCTTCTGTGTCTGCTTTTACTTCAAATACTATTTCACTTTTATTTTCATTAGCTGCTCTATCTTGACATGTTATATAATATCTGTAAGTTCCTTGTTTTAATGAAGTTAATGGTTGAGTGTGTTCATTTGATAATGTATTTACAAAAGATGGCATATTTACTAAAGATGTGTCTTGTTGTTCTGAGAAACCACAAATAGATCTTCCTGATTCTGCTCCTCCTGATGTTATAACTTTTAATCCTATACCTGCGCCTGTTTCTAATACTCCTGAAGGTGATGTTTCTGTTATTTTAAATTCTTGGGATGAAACTAATGTGTAAGGATAACTTTGATCATTAGTATTTCCTTCTTTATCTCTACATCTGAAGTAATAAACATTCCTTACATTTCCTGGTGTTGGATCACCTGGTGATGAATCTGCTGTTGTTGATCTAGATGGTAATAAATCTACATTTGTTGTACACTGATATCCTAAATTTACAGATATTTGAGTTGCTGAAGAGACACAATTGAAATCATTTTGCATTGCATCATAATCTATATCACGAGTTTCCCATTTACAAGTTGCTGGTTCATTTGTAAAAATTTTAATTGGATACTCTGTTAAATCGTTTCTGACATAAGAACCTGAATCAACTGCACTTATTATTTCTGGTGGTGATAAATCTGGTGCAGGATCTATTGAGAATCTTATATAATAGTCCCTTCCATTTGCATTTCCTGAGGCATCTTTACATCTGTTATAAATTGTGAATTCTCCTCCATTTGTTAACTCTAATGCTTGTGGTGATGCAAGTTCTGAAGGCAACATATAAGTCATGTTGTGTTTTATTAATAAGAAAGATGAACCAAAGTCAAATTCCATTGCATCAAAAGCGTCTTTTGGCTGGACTGCTTCCGAGGGTGTAGTTGAGAACTTACATTGAGCTGCTTCATCTGTTATATAACCTAAAGTTACTGGTGTGAATGGCTGTATTTTATTTATTATTTTGAAACCAGATCCTGATTGTTCTTCTATTTGATAATCTTTCATTAATTCTTTATCTGGTCTGATCCTTGGTGAAGAAGCATCATTTGGTTTTAT
>JBBSWZ010000013.1:0-1342 GCA_038046025.1 Nanobdellota archaeon
TTTTAAGAAAATAGTGGTGATATTATTAATTTTGATTATTTTGAATATTCTAGTTTATAGTCTTTTTTATGAGAAAGGTGAATTGTTTGTTAAAGATAGAGATGTTGTTATAGGAGGAGAAACTGTTGAAGAAACTATAAAACAGATACAATCGGAAGAATCAGAAAAAGAGGAATTAGGAAGAGAAGTTTCTAAAAAGGATTTAACTGGTGAAGTTTTAACAGTTGATCAAGAAAAAGGTTTTGCTAGTGAAAGGATAGGAGTATTTGCTGGAGAAATATGTGATATTGATATTGGAGATGGCAATTGTATTATAAATTTAGTTCATAATGTTGACGGTGCTAATTTTGATTATGTTACTGCTGGCTATACAAACTTAATTTTTCAAAATGGTGGTAAATTTACTACAACGGCTGAGAATACTTTTAATTTAGTAGCCAATAATATTGAAATACAAAGCGGAGGAAGTATTGAAGGTAATGTTGAAATTACTGCTTCTAACTTAAATATACAATCTGGTGGTTCAATTAATGTAAATGGAAAAGGATTTGCTTCTCAGACAGGACCTGGTGCAGGTGAAGCTGGTCCAGATAGTGGAGGAGGAGCAGGATATGGTGGAGTAGGAAGAGCAGGAACATTTGGTGGTGCTGGAGGAAGTGCTTATGGTTTATTAGCAAATCCAACAGATTTTGGATCGGGGGGAGGATCTGGAGATGGAGGAGCTAGTGGTGGAAGAGGAGGAGGGAGAGTATCTATTAGTGTAACAAATAATCTAAATATAAATGGATTGATCTCTGCAAATGGAAATAATGGCGGAACTTCTGCAACTGGTGCAGGTGGAGGCGGGAGTGGTGGTTCTGTACTAATAAATGCTGGAACTATAACTGGTGTAGGGAATATAAATGTAAATGGTGGTAATGGAGCTAATGGTTTAACTTCTACTGGAGGTGCTGGGGCTGGAGGAAGAGTAGCTATATATTATGCTTCTAATAGTTTTAATGATAATAATATTCAGGTAAGTGGTGGGTCGAGTAATAATGGTGGTGGGTCTGGAGCAATTTATAAAGAATCACAAGCACAAACCAATGCTCTTACTGGTGGTGATTTGATAGTTAATAGTGGACCTTTGTCTAATATTAAAACTCCAATTAACGAAACTATTTTTCCAGGAAAGAGATTGGAAAATTTTATAGCAAGTGGAAACGCAGATGTTAGTTTTGCTTTGAATGATGGAATTTTTTTAAATTCTTTAATTATTAATAATAATTTTCTTATTGATAATTCAGCTGTTGAATTGGATAATGATATGAGCTTTAATACTATTACATTAAAGAATAATGGA
>JBBSWZ010000014.1:0-2677 GCA_038046025.1 Nanobdellota archaeon
TCTTAGGAGATTCTTTAAAAGATACTAAAGAATTATTTGAAAATAGGTAGTTAATAACCTTTAAATACAACAATTAATTCTCCTAAAACATGAAAAAAAGAGGTAAAGTATACAGAAATCATTTCCGTGTTTCTATTTTTGGATCAGCTAGGATAAAAAAAGGGGATCCAAGATTTAAAATTGTCTATGATTTAGCTAAAAAACTAGCAGAAAACGGTATTGATATAATAATAGGTGGTGGTCCTGGTTTAATGGATGCTGCTTCTAGAGGCCATTTAGTAGGTAGAGAAAAACACAAAGTCCATATAATAGGTCTAACAATTCAATTACCAAAAGCACAAAAAAGATCTTATCACCTAGATAGAATTAAAGACTTTAAGATATTATCAAAAAGATTAGATAATTTTGTACACTTATCAAATGCAGTTGTAGTAGCGCCAGGTGGAATTGGCACTTTACTAGAATTTTTCTTTACTTGGCAACTAGTTCAAGTAAAATATAAAAGAAGCATCCCAATCATATTATTAGGAAAACCTTGGCCAGGTTTGATAAGTTGGATAAAAAAACAACCATTAAAAAACAAATTTCTAGACAAAAAAGATCTAAATCCAATTTACTTAGTAGAAACAAGTGATCAAGCAATAAATTTAATCAAGAAAACATATAAAGAATACTTAAAGGGCAACACAAAATATCTACCAAAACAGTAAAATATAGATTATATTATCTTTTTTACAAGAAATAAAAGGTTAATAATAAACTATTTTTCTCTTTAATTAATGAGAAGAAGAAATAGACTACTAACCTTAGTGGGAATAATTTCCTCCCTACTCTCAACAACTTTTAGCTCAGATAAGGACACTATAAAAAAAGATTATTCTTTTATGTATAAGGAAAATCAATATACTTTATCTTTAAGATTATCGCAAAGTGAATTTCAATATGTCAGATCCATAAAGTTAAAGTGTGTAAAAAAAGAGAATTTAGGATTTTATACTCTACCAAATGATGGAAAAGAAGCAATAGAAACAATTAATTCAAGTATAGATAAAATTATTGAAGCAGACCCTAGCCTAACCATAGAAGATTTTCCTAAAATAGTTATTAGATTTGTACAATCAATAGAATATAAAAGCGATGAAGAAACAGTTGGATTTGCTGATTATACAAAAGACCCATATGAAACATTATTAGAAGGAGGAGATTGTATAGATAAATCCATTTTAGCTGCTTCTATCCTAGGTATTAGAAAATATGATGTAGTTTTAGTGCGCGCAGTTGTATCAGAGAAAGGAAAAGAAGAAGGACACGTAGCTATTGGTATAGGGGGAAATTTTGATCTAAGGGGATTCACTTTTAACCATAAGGACAATACCTATCACTATGTTGAACCTTCAGGGATAGATTTAGAAATTGGTGAAATGCCATTTGATAAATTCAGTCTAATGAATACTTATGATCTACCAAGAATAATGTACAAATCCTAACTTTTCTCGTATGATTTATTCCTCCACACCAAAGTCCTCTTCTTTATACTTAAAATCATCATCAGATTTAATAGCACCTCTATTCTTCAAATATTCTCTAGCTAAAATATAAAACAACAAGCCCAAACTTTTCTTTCCCTTATTATTACAAGGAATTACAAAATCAATATAATTACTCTCATTATTAGTATCACAAATAGCAACAACGGGTATTCCAATCTTAACTGCATCACCTAAAGCATTCTTGTCAGGCCACGGATCAGTAATTAATAATATTTTAGCTTCAGTAAATATTTCTAAAGCAGGATTAGTTAACATACCAGGAGGATATCTCCCTGTTATAGCTCTTATTCCTGTAACTTCAGAAAATTTCTTTATAGCATCCCAGCTATTCTCTCTTCTTCCAACTACAATTATATCTCCAGGCTCATAATTAGCTAAGAATTTACTAGCTAGCCCAATCCTATTATCTATCTTCTTCAAATTTAAAACAGATAATCCATCTGGCCTTACTTTGTAAATAAATTGGCTCATATATTTAGTTCTAAACTTAGTTCCAATATGAACCCCTGCTTTCAAATACTGATTTAAATCTACTAACAATTTTTCTTGTTCAGCCATAATTAATTAAGAAAAAAACCAGTTTATAAACCTTACTAAGTTAATAATAAAGAAATAGCACATATACTGAAATATTTCAGAAACTCACTTTGAAAACATCATTCTATATTTAGACCAGTGGATTACGATAAGATAAAGATTTAAAATTATCGGAATTAAAGCAAACCAGAAATTTGTAAAATCTAGGAAAATATGAAATAATAGTATATTAAAAGTGATTGGTGTTAATAAAACAGCTCCAAATGCTGACCATCTACTAAATATAAACATTAGTCCAGATAAAACAAATATCATGGACACCAAATGGAATATATAGCCTGTGTTGAATAAGGCTCCTAAAAATGCTAATCCCGCTTCATTATACTGTGGAGTAGGAAGTTCAACAAAATAACCAATTAATCCAAGAAATATAAGATAGAGTCCAAAAATAATCTGAACAATTCTTACAAATGTCCTATTTCTTAAATTCATAAATATATAAAAAAATAAAACTATTTAAATATATGTTTTAATAAAAAAAAGAAAAAAAGAATTTACAAGTTTTTCTTTACGTCTCTAATTACATTCTC
>JBBSWZ010000014.1:2777-17005 GCA_038046025.1 Nanobdellota archaeon
AAAAAAAGAAAAAAAGAATTTACAAGTTTTTCTTTACGTCTCTAATTACATTCTCAGCTTCTTTTCTTAGACCTAGACCTAAAGCAATACCTAATGCCAACGCAATACCTGCAGCAAATGCAATTATTACATATAACACTAAATTTTCAAATAAGCCAACATCTAATCCAATAAGTCCTAATGCTTGTATAGTAACTAATATTATAATAATCCACTTCAAAATAGTTGCTGTTAATCTCATTCCTTTCATCTTAGTATGTTCACCAATCTTAATCTCTACATAGTGAGCTGCTGCTAATCCTAACAACATTATAACTACCGCTACCAATAATTTTGGTAACCAGAAAACAAACTCACCTAATATATCACTTAAAGAACCTAAGTTTAATAAAGAAACAGCTACTTGCAGAGCAATTATTATTATCCACCATTTAAGCAACTCACCGAGTAATGCTGGTACATCTGTATGTCCAACAGCCTTTGTTAACTTTGCTCTCCTTAATGCCTCATCTAATCTAAATTTATCTAATAATATTCTTAGAGCATGACCAAGAATAGCCGCAACAAAAGCACCTACTAACAGTACTATAATCGCAACAATAATACTTGGTAAAACATTAACAAAAGCCCCCCAAAGCTGACCTAGTGGACTAGTTACTCCATAAACAGTTTCCTGTATAAAAGCCACTCATTACACCTCCAATTTTTTATTAATATAACATATCTTTAGTATTTTATAACTTATTTTTACTTTAAATACTTTCATTAGTACTTTAGAATTGTAACATAAACATTACGTAATATATAAGTTTATATATCACAATGATATATCAATTAATAAAAAAATAATATCTATATAAACTCATATACTATGTTCCAACAAAAAGCAATTCATTATCCAAACTTGAAAACGGTTTTAATGATAGAAGCATTTTTGCAAGAACAAAGAAAGCCAGTTAGTAAAAATACAATTCTAGATTCATTACCAAAGAAAACTATGCGTCAAACATTAAACATTGTTCTAGAATATTTAGAATTAAGCAATAAAGTTTATATCAGTGATCAAGGAGTAGAATGGGTTTTCGATGAGGGTGCAAAATTAAAAACTTTATTAAAGAAAGCAGCTAGTTCTATTTAATCATATTTTCTATTTCTTTTAATCTGTTTATCTTACTTAATCTTTCTTTACCGAATATCCCACATTTAATATAAGGAATATCCCATGCAACAGCTAAATCAGAGATTATATTATCCTTGGTTTCTCCACTTCTATGAGAAATAATAGGGGTTATATTATATAATTTAGCCCAATCAACAACTTGTTTAGTTTTAACCAAAGAACCAATCTGATTCGGTTTTATAATAACAGAATTAATTGAATTTTCAGATTTTTTTAATCTATCTAAATTAGTGCAAATTAAATCATCCCCACAAATTAACTCGCCCTTTATTTCTTTAAAACCATCAAAATCATTTTCTTCTAACGGGTCTTCCACATATTCTAAACTATATTTATTTATCAATCCATTAATATATTTAATCTGATGAGATTTACTTAGTCTTCCCTTCCTATAAAAATAAAAACCACCACTATACAAGCTTGAAGCAGCAACATCTAAACCAATTCCTACAAAGATATCAAACTTCTCAAAAAATTCCTCAGTTAAATTCTTTAAAAAATCTAAAATAGTAGTAGCGTCTAAAGTAGTTATCCAAGCTCCTTCATCATTTCTACCAACAGGTTTCAAATCCTTTTCAATTCTCTTATAAATATGATGATTAGCATAAACATTATCTTTAAAATTATCAGCATGTGGTATTAACAAAAACTCTTGAAAATCAGTACTCTCCCCTCTAAAATGTTTTCCTCCACCAATGCAATTCCCTAGTGGTATAGGTAAAGAATCAGCACTTGAATTTAAAAAACTCCAAACATTATTAGCACTAGCTGCTCTTAGCATAGCATACTCCAAAGCTAAAATTACATTACCACCAACTTTTTCTAATCTCTCAGTATTATCATACTTCAGTATTATATCTTCAATTTCCTCAAGATCTTCAAAACTATCAAATCTAAATCCTTTCAAAGCCTTATGCAAAGTCCTATTGATAAACCCAAGATTAATACCACCAGTAGGAAAAGTATTTACTTCACATTTACCAGTAGAAGCACCAATAGGAGCACTACCTTTAAATTTTCTATTAACAGTTATCTCAACAGTCTTTTCTCCTCTAGAGTTTAAAATAACTTCACCTCGGATTTTTCTAATTCTCATATAAATAAAAAAAGAAGTAGAAGTTTATAAAATTTGTCTAATCAGCAATTCTAAGAGGCAATGGTCTCTTAATTGTTATTGGTAGAATCCCCGCATCAAATTCTTTTTTAGCAATTTCTATAGGGCTATACATTATTTTCTCAAAGTCATTTTTATCCATCTTCAATAATAAAGGAGCACCCATGGCAAGTTGTAAAGCTCTTGCTCCAATTATTCTTGCTTTCTCATACTTAGTATAAATTATTTGTTGTTTTTTTTCCATTTTATCTCCCTTTTTCCAGAAATCTTTTTCGCCAACAATTTGAAAAGACTATTCTAAAAGGCTCATTTAAATAGTTTTCTTAATTCTTTTGCTTTCTTAACTCCTAGTTCAACCATCATATCTACATCTTCAACAGTTAAAGGTTCGTTTCCTCCTTTTTGTAAAGCACAAACACTTCCGTTCTCTATGCTAGTAACAGTTAGCCTAGATTTCATTGCTTTTTCTTCGTCTAGACTAGGATCAATCACATACTTGTCATTAATCTTAACTACAGTAACTGGCATTGGTAGACCATTCAATTCAATACCTTTTTTAGTTTTTTGTTCATAATCTATCTTCTCTGTTTTCTCATCATATTTAGGAAATTTAGCATCTTTTATAGCAGCTAAAGCAGCTAATCCTACAGCATCAGCTAGATTTCCATCATCATTTACACTATAAACATCAATCAGTATTGTCCAAGACTTTTCACCTTTTTTGATTAATAATTTCTTTAAGTCTAATGAACCACTTTCTCTTAATCCCCTATCAACCACACTTCTCGCAAGTTCTATACTTTCAATACCTGGAGGACCACTTTCAAATTCAGGAGAACTCAATGGTAATAGTTCAACATTAGCTATTATAGTACCTTCATCAGGACTATCAGGATAAGGAGTACCTACCTCCATTTTTACACCAGCGACAACTTCAGTTTTACCAATAGTTACTCTGGCACTTCCTTCAGCAGATTTACTAGAAATACCATATTCAATTTTAATATCTCTAAACTCATCTGCTTTTCTTCCATCCATTCTAATGTCTTTCTCTAAAAGATTAACTATATGGTTTGAAACTATACTCATTTTTTATACCTCGCCTTTAAAGCATCTTTTTGTACTTTATAGATTTGCTCACAAGCCCTTTTCGCAACTTTCAAAGCTTCTTTCAATTCACTTGGTTTAGCTAAACCATCCATTTGCAATAAAGTAATATTCCCATTTCTTGGCATTATTGCTACAGGAATATCAGCCATTCCTTTCTCATAATCTTCTTCCTCTTTAGATACATCTACCACTATTTTATCTTCTATCCTACCAATAGAAACTGCACTAACTAAATCCTTCATTGGAAAACCAGCATCAGCAAGTGCTAAAGCTGCAGCAGTTATGCCTGCACATCTAGTTCCACCATCTGTTTGTATTAATTCTATAAATATATCTACTACAGAACCAGGAAAATCAGTTAAATCTAAAACAGGAGATAATGCCTTTTCAGTTATAAAACTAATCTCTTTACTCCTTCTACTTGGACCAGGTCTTATTCTCTCACCTGAACCAGAAAAACTCATCATATTATAATTACATCTTAAAATTCCTTTCTTAGGGTCTCTTAAAAATCTAGGAAATAAATCCTTTGGACCATAAACAGCCGCTATAGCAACAGTTTTACCAATTTTAAACATAGCACTTCCATCAGCCCTAGGTATTACACTAACTTCTGCACTAATTTCTCTCAACTCATCAAATTTTCTATTATCAGGTCTTTTATTGTACATTTTCTTCACCTTCCTTACCATCTACAGTAGTTCTCTTCTCTCCACCAACTTTCTTCTCTAAATAAGCACTTACTTCATCAGTTAAACCTTGAATATGAGCTTTCTCATCAATCATTTTGATAGTATCAACCGCTACTTTCTCTTTAACAGGATCAATACCATATATCCATATCAAACCATTTTGTCCAACTACAATTCTGCAATCAGTCTTAGTTTTAACCATAGAAATCATACTCCCTTGTTTTCCAATTATTCTTGGAACTTTAGCAGGATTTACTTTTAATATTACTCCCTCACTTAATTTCCTTAAACCAGGTCCTTTCATAGATAAATCAACTTGTTTACTCTTTGTTACATTAGTAATATTAGCAACAACATAATCTCCATAATTATAATATTGTGTCAAATCAGCTCCTTTAGGAATATAATCCATACTACCGTCTCTTAATGGTATTAATGCAAAATTGGAATAACCAAAATCTACAAACCATCCATTATTTGTAACTTCTTCAACAGTCCCAATTACCATATCTCCTCTCTTCGGTATATATTTTATAGCTAATGGAACAACCTTAACTAATCTCCCATCTATACTTACAACTCCAACCTGAGAAGCAATTATATCTTCACCTTCTCTAAATGCTCCTCCACTCGGTAAAAAATCCATTCCTGCTGCAAGTATTTCACCAGGAACTACTATATCTTTATCTTTTATCTTTAAATCTCCCATTTTAGTTCTCTCCTACTTTTCTTTCAACGCAATCATATATATTATGAACATAAAAATCTCTTTTATTACGCACAAATGCCTCTGGAATAAGGTCTTCAACTGTAATTTCCTCAATTTCAAATCTTTTTTGTAATCTTATTGATAAATCTACACCATATTGTAAGGAATCCATTCCATAATCTCCAACTATAGAATCTTTAGGATTTATTGTCCTTTTTATTCCCATTTCATATAAAATTTCATTAACCCCAATTTCAATCTCACTCCTCGTAATTGTTCCAACCATTTTATTCCCCCAATATCCTACTCCCTACATCACCATGACAAATCCCATTTAATTTAGAAAAAAATTCATCAACCATACCACCAGGTATCTCTAAAGTAGATTTTAAACTACCATCCCTTAGCCATTCATTAATAGGATTTCCGTAATTTTTTAATACATTAAAACATTGTCCTGAAAATTTAGCAGGTATAACGACCTCAACTTTTTTAGTCACAAATTTAATAGGTATTATAGTTCTTATTTTTTTCATAACAATCTCAACTTGATCAGATGCAGATTTATGTTCATCAATATTAATCTTAGCCTCTTCCATTGCTGCTTCAATTCTTTGAGGTGGATGAGGTAATCCGGTTTTAGGATCAACACCATTCCTATGGATTATATTTACAACTTGTTTCCTTAATCCATCTCTTTGTTTAGCTAAATGTTCCCTAGTTAATTGCACCATCCCATGTTTAATTATTACTTTACCAACTTCTCTAACATCATTAGTTCCAAAAATAGATTTTAAATCATTATCACTTGCTTTATCCCCTTTCTTAACATCTTTATAGACATCATCCACAGCAAGTATATCTTCCATAGAAACATTTTTTCCATGTTTAAACTCAAAAGCTTTATCACAATCTACTAAAATTTCAAAATGTTTTCCATCTTTCTCTAATCTAGCAATTACTGCCTTATCTATATTAACCATTATTTAAATTTAGAAAGTTTGTCTTGAGTTAATCTATTAAATTTTTTCTCATTATTATTAATATAAGCACCATCAACTCTTATAATATCAAACTCCTTGCCTAAAACTCTTCTTAATGCTTTTATACTTAACTTTATACCTTCCTCAACACTTATACTTTCTTTATACTCCTTGTCTAATATTTCTTTTATTTCAGCTTCTCCTTCACCGATCGCAGTTGCTTTAAACTCAAAATATATCCCAGTAGGATCAGTTAAAAACAATTTATTTTCATTATTTGGATCTACACCAACAAACAAAACACCTACACCAAAAGGTCTTGCACCTCCATACTGAGTGAATTGCTGTTTTATATTACAAATATCCTTAACAATAGTCTGAACATCTATTGGTGTATCATATGTCACTCTGTGCTGCTGAGCTAAAATTTGGCTTCTTTCAATTAAAACTCTCCCATCACTTATAATTCCAGAAGCAGTTGCAGCTATATGATCATCAACCTGAAATACTTTCTCAACACTTTCAGGAACTATTAATTTCTCAACTATCCTTTTATCAGCTACTAAAACAACTCCATCTTTACAAACTAATCCAATAGCACTTGTACCTTGTTTTACAGTTTTTTTAGCATATTCAACTTGCAATAATCTTCCATCTGGGCTGAACATAGTACTTGTTCTATCATAACCCATTGCTTGATGTGACATTTGTTGTTGCATTTTATTCTCCTCCTTTTAATAAACCTTCATACCGTGCTTCTAGTTCAGGATATCTTCCAATTTGTTGACCTATTGGCATATATCTCTTCCACGATCCATCATTTTCCATTTGATGCCTAATTTTTTCTTCTTCTCTAAGATCTACTATAGCCAATTCAATTTCAACATCTCTAAAAAATCTAAGATCTTTTAATGTAATTTGTTCAACTGTCATTTACATACCTTCCTTTACCTTATTTAAAACACCAGAAACCTTCTTTGTTCTAATAGGTTTATTTATTAAAGCTAAACCAGTTTTAACTTCGTCTACATATCTATGATTTACCTGAATTATACCTTTATCCTCTTTAGATTTAACAAATCTAACTCCGGCTTTAGCATATCCTAATTCACCAATAAATCTTTTCAAATTATCATCTACATCTTTATAATTCATTTTTCCATCAATTTCATACAAAATATACCTTTTCTTTTCTTTTAAACTTGGTAATAAATTTTTAATTCTTATCACCCTGAGAAATAAGCTTTTTTCCAGCATTTCTCTTCTCTATCAAAATATCCTATCAAATAGCCCTATTTAAACTTTACGCTTTTTTATTTGACTTTACACATAAAATAAAAAGAGAAATAAACTTATATTTAAATTATATTAAAAATTATCAAACACAATATGTGATTCGTCACCAAATATTATCTCACATTTATCATCAGTATTATTTAATCCTTTTAACTGATTTATACCAGTTAGATTAATACCGTCATTTATCTTGAAATAACCAGTATTTGCTGTTAAAGTGAAATTAGCTCCCTTATCCAAGTTTAAGTTATTAATAAGAAGACAATGATCAGAGCAATCAATTTCCATATCTCCGGAATTATAATCGCATGTCGAACCACCGCTTCCACCTTCTCCAAATCCAAATATTTGAGTATAAGTTACATTCAAGACAGTATATCTGTCTATTAATTGAGTAATTTCCTCAATAGTTCTTGTTGTGTCCTCAAATAATAAGAAATAAATATGCTTTCCGTCAGCTGAATTGTTTACAAATTCTGAAATAGAAGTATTAATTGACTCCGAAATATTAAGTGCTGTTGAAACAGGTGGATTAGTTGTTTTACTTAATAAATACCAGTTTTGAGCTGTAACATTTCCTACGTAAAGAGACATATTTCTGATAGATGTTCCTGATTCTGAATTATCCTTCATTTTAACTAATATATCTAGTTGAGTAATATCATCAGGATCTTCTGAAATATTAAACACAATCCTATGACCTACTCTAAATTTGGTTCCTATCATAGGAGGACCTCCCATAGAGGCAGTTACTCCGTTTCCGTCATCTACTGAGATAGTATCTAATTCCCCTGATGAATATTGAGTTCCATCAACTTCACTCCAGGTCCATAAACTATGTCCTGTAGAACCTTCTCTCCACGCTTCAGTACCAGTAGAATTTGGAAGATAATCTGCAGTTGGATCTAAATATAATGTATTGGAATTAGAATCATATCTAGTCAATAAATTACCTATATACACTCTCTTTTCAGATTGACTAACATTTACAAATAGATTATCATTTAACAAATCATCAAAGAATAAACCAATTTGTTCTGCTGCTATGTATTTATCATTAAATATTAAGTTTTTTAAATCAAAACCGTAATGATTTTTATATGTTAATGTTAAATAATTCATATCATTTATAACATTTGCAGCATTATCTATATTCAATGAATACTTATGATTAACTTTATTTTTAGTTGAAGGAAAATCAAAGGTTATTTCTGAGTTTGATATTTTTATATTGTCTAATGAGATATAATTGCCTTTATAGATCGTTCCTACTTCCATACTTAAGTTTTTATAACCATAAATACCATTATAATGGAAAACTATTTCATCATTATTCCTTGTTATTGATAATACATCTGCACTATCAACCCAACCATTAGTAGAATTCTGAGCAAATCTTGCACCAGTATAATATTCAGCAGAACATAATCCATTATTACATGTAGTCCTTGAAAATTCAGTATAATCTGTATTTGATGTTTGTTCCTGACCTACTGTAAAAACAGCTGTGAGTAATACAATTACTAAAACTGCTAAGATGCTTAATTTTATATTCATCTTTTTATCCCTCTATTATCAGATTGCTTCCATTCCAAAATATTGATGATTCTTTATTACTTCCAAAGTAGAATTTTGAATTATTGGAAGGATCATCAAGTTTAATACTGCCTGATTCAACTTCCAATAGCTCTTCAGGGTCTGTTGTTCCAATCCCAACATATCCTATATTTGCTCCGGCTTCAATAGATATGGCATCTTGTGGAAATTCTGCTAATGCTAATGAAAAATTACCAGTGGCTAATCTAAGGTCATTATCATCAGCCTGGTAATAAACAAATCCTCCTCTTTTACTGCCATTTTCGTTTAACCATATAATGGAACGGTTAATATTCTGGTCAGAAGATCCTGAAACTCCTCCTCCGGTAATTATCCTTACAATGGTATCCACAAATTGATTACCCTGTATTTCCACATCATGTTCTAAATTTTCTAAATTTTTAAGTCCGAATGACATTTTATTATCTTTTAAAACAAAAGAATTATTTAAGGAGATATTTCCATTTACGTCTAATAAAAAATTAGCAGTGTTTTTTCCTATTGCAACACCAGTCGTACTGCCATTATACAAAAATCCGGCATTATTCCCCCATAAAGGA
Organism: Nanobdellota archaeon; assembly: GCA_038046025.1. Taxonomy (GTDB): domain Archaea; phylum Nanobdellota; class Nanobdellia; order SCGC-AAA011-G17; family JACPIM01; genus JACPIM01. Next base: position 12,018 of record JBBSWZ010000014.1, read on the forward strand.
AGTGTATCAGTATCTGCACCGCATGTTATTTTACCGCTGGCATCAGTATCAAGAGTATCACATGAAAAAATACTTAGGTATAAATCCCCTGTAAAATTACCATCTCCTACTACATTAAACAAATTTTGAGGATCTGTTGTTCCCACTCCTATTTTATTATTTATAGAGTTTACAAATAAAGTACTATAATCAACAGATAAATTACCTGTAACATTTAAATCACCATTTCTTACTCTAACATCCTCTGCGCTTACTATAACTGATATTAACAGTAAACTAAGTAACATAGCTCTCGCTAGTTTAGAACTTAAAATATGAGAAAATAACCTTCTTGGTAATGAAACTTTTTGCACAAAACCTCTTTGTTTTTTATTCCCTAGTTTTGTTTTATTTATTGCTTCCATTTTTACCTCCTAAATATAAGAAACTACGTTTCTTATCAACTTCTTATGGTGTACTATTCTCATATAACCTGCCTGTTAAACATAAGTCTCCTGTATTATCTAAATAACTCACAACTGTTCCAGTTACATCTTCTACTATGAATGCATAATTACTAGGATCACAACTAGCTGATTGATCAGAACAATCTCCTGTTTCTATACATAAATTACCTTGATTATCAATATACGCGACTACATCACCAGAACTATCATCTATAATATATGAATCAGCAGGAGCAGTACAAATTCCTCCTGAAGTACAAGTACCATTTAATACAAGATTACCCTCATCTCCAAACCAGGCTACAGCTTCTCCAAAGATATTATCGATAAAGAACCTGTGTGTATCATTAGCGGGTGGTATCTCTTCTGTGAGATTATAAAAAATTTGTAAATCAGAAATATTTAATCTACCTTTTGATTCTAATCCGAAAGTTAAAGGAATACTACAATTTCCAGTACAGGAATTGTCTATATAACTTTGTAAAGCTTCAGAAAATTCTAATTCCCTTAGATTATAATCTATATCTATTGAATTTAAAGTAAAGTTAACTTTATAATCATGTGATGTTATATTTATTGGAACTTGGCAATTTCCAAAGGAATCATTCATACATATATCAAGATAATTTTCTATTTCTAATCCTATTTCTATTTCATCATAATTAGAATGTAAATTTCTATAAACTCTTGTTCCATTTATAAACATCGAAATATCTCCGGGAGCCAAAACACTTATTCTTAAAGTATCATTATCGGCATAAACACTATCATTAACTGAAACTATAATATCAGAATAGCCTACTTGATTAGCTGTTGGTGCACCACAAGTTAAATTTCTTTCTCCCGTTAAACTACAATCAATTAGTGCAGTATTTGATTCTGATTCTATAGTAAATGTTGATTCTTGTGGAGTATCATCAAAATCATAATGACAATCCCATAAATCAACTAATATATCAGAACCATCACTATTCATTAAAGTTGAATCATCTTTACAACCAACTAAAACAGGAGCTTCATTTGGTATATAGGTTACATTTATATAATTGTCGCCGGCAGATAATTCTACATAACCCCTAGAAGCAGATTCTTCGTCATTTATTTTTAATATAAAGGAAATCTTTTTACCAGAATCTGTATAATATTCATGATATACACCTCTTGGTTTATCGAGTCCAAGAATACCCACAATATCCCATTCATACCATGTATTTGAACTGGTAGTACATACTCTATCTAGGAAACTACCAGTATCATAACCATTATCATTATTCCAATTTGCACTGCTTTCACTCCAACTATCTTCTACTTTTAAGTAAACGTCAATAGAATCTTCTGTACCAGGACAACTAATGCCTGAAGATACTAGATCAGTATACATATAAAGTTTTGCAGCTGTAATGTTCTGCGCATTTGGTATAGAAGATAAGTCATACTTTACAAGACCCCTTACTTTATTACCCACTGTGTTTTGTTCAACTTGTATCCAATTATAATTATGACCATCAGCTGGTTCTGCTTCATCTAAATAACAGTCTTCACTAACAATTATTTCCTTTTCAACTGTAGGATCAATTATTACTGGATATACAGCATTATCTAAAAAGGTCTTAGGTACTTTTATGATTAAGTGCAATCCTCCTTCTTTTTCTTCAAGATGATAAATTAAATTAGCTAGATTCCTATCAGAATCAACAGCAGATGGTTTAGCCAAATTAAATAATGTTACACTATTAAACCTAAGTTCGATGTTCTCTGTTGTCTCTTTTGTTGTTATTTTATCCCATTTTTCTCCGTTAACATAAAAATCTAAATCAGAATCAATAATGAAATCAAGATCTAAATAGTCACCATTAAACTGGGATAAGCTTCCAGAATCTTGTATAATCAATTTTTCTTTTAATCTATTTGATTCATATTCATATTCCAAATCTATTCCCTTACCAAAAACTCCTTCATAAACTAGTTTATTACCAATTGCAGATATAGAACCAATATTTATTGGATCTGTACCTAGCGAAATAGGTATAAAATTAATATAAGAGTCATCATCTTCTATTCTTATACCTTCATTAAGATTTTTAAAGAATGCTTTATAAATTGATTTAGTTACTCCATAATTGCTTCCAGATGGAACAATTCTTGTATTTATTGGTCTATATTCTCCATTATCCAAATAATTAATTGGTGAGGAAGATATCCTTTGTGTAAAGGTTCCATCTCCATTATAGGATGTATCATAATTTATTCCTTTCTTTAAATTTTCCTTAATCCATCCTTCCCTTTTTTGATTAATTTCTTCTTGAATACTTATCTCGTTTTCTGAAGTAGATAAGGTTTCAACATCTTTATCTCCAACTGTTACATAAGCACTAGTTATCTCAGCATTTTTAGGTAAACTTATAAATCTCTCAGTAGAACTGTTAACCTCTAAGGTAATTGTTTCATTCTCCCTTCCATTATTTAATGCAGCTTGTTTAATAAAATTATCATGCAGTTCCCCTTCTAGTACATAATCAAAACTATCATCCCCTATATCTAATGAGACTGTATCTGGATAAATTATTTCCTGTTCAAATCTTACTTCACTTTCATAAATTCTTTGAGAAGCCCATTCTCCCAAATACCTATAATACCACCTAGTATTCTTCCAGTCAATATATTTAGTAATATTATCAGTTTGCATTGCAAAATTAGTTTGATTATTTATCCATAAAGGACTAGTTTTGTAAATATCAAAGTAAAAATCCTTACTAGTTTCGTTAAATGGTAAAATATTACTTGTAACTATTTCATACTTACCTGTATCATTATTATAAATTCCAAATCTTCCAACTCCTCCACCAAAAATACCTAGTTTTAAATGGAATACTATATGATCTGGATTAGAAGGAACATCTGAATCTCTTAATTCTACAATAGCTCCAGTAGCAGAACCAGCAGAATAATAAGTATCCCAATCTTTATCAACAATTAAACTTGAATTTAAAGAATTATTTAACTCATTAGCTTCTATTACTACAGGAGTTTCTTCATAAAAAGTTTCATTTAATGTTTCTGTAAAAAATCCATTGATATCAACAGCCGCCCTTACAATTACTGCATCATCTCGTAAAGTTATATTTACACTATGATTTCCTAATACAGTATAAGTTAGGTTTTCTTCTTTATTGCCATCTTCAAAGGTATCATTAAAGAAAGTATTATTTTCAAATACAGTTAAAGTTAGGAATTGTGAATCTGTTAAATTTCCATCTGAAACTTCCACAAAGATTTCATAAATTCCAGCGTCACTTGAATTAGTTTGCCAAGTTCCAATAGTTTCATTTAATGGACTTGAATATTCAATAGTTAAATCATCATTATCATCATCAGAAAATGTGGCTGATAAATTAATTTCATCAACATAGTCTCCTTCTATTACATAAACATCATCTATAAATTCTAATTTTGGTTGGGTGTTATTTCCCCCAACTACATCTAAGGTAGCGTCTGCTGTGGATTGCAATGAAAATGAACTAATCTTATCTTTATCTTGTCTAAATGTTCTTAGATCCCAAACTCTTGTAAAAGATTCATTTAAAGACATAGAACTTGCACCAGTTTCCGTAACATGTTTAGCTACAATTTCTAAAACTCCATCTCCATCTAAATCACCTAATGCAGGAGTTCCAATAATTTCTCCACCTAGATAATAAACCCACTTGAAACTTAAACTATTATCCATAACATAAATAGTACCATTTTTTAAAGAGAAAATAACATCATTACTACCATCATTATCAATATCAGCTATGTCTGCTGAACTTCTTTGAGTATCATGATCATTTGTACCTGGAAAGAAGTTTTTAGCAGTACAATCGTGCTCGTAAGTTCTTATATGCCCATAAGATGAACTGGAAGCTTCTGTAGCTCTTGTTACAATAGCAATTTCTAATTCTTTATCAGAATCTAAATTTCCAACTGCGGGACTTGAAATAGGGTATTCTGACAAAGTTACACTACATTCTTCAGTTCCAGTTAAACCGTCAACTACATATAATTTATTAGTGCAACTAACACTAGCACAATCTACGCTGTCATAGTTGCTTGTTGCATAAACAAGTTCATAATTATTATCTGCGTCAACATCAGCTACTAAAGCTGTTTCTGTTATTTCAGCATGAGTATTATTCCAAATCTTAGCTAAATTGCCACTGACTGAATCATATCTATAAACATCAATACCATAACTACCAGGCACTACAACCTCTGGATAATCATCTGTAGAATTAATATTGGCTACTGCAATAGCACCAGTTGCCCCTCCTTTAGTACCCATTGTAACCTTTTGTTGCAAATCAAATTCTTTTCCATTATCTGGTGGTTCTAATACATAAATATAATTTTGTATAGTTATATCATCTGAATATTCAACTAATAAAACTTCTTTCTTACCATCTAAATCAATGTCTGCAACAGCATTATGTAAAATATCATCAAAATCAGAACCTTTTGCTATATCATATCTCCATGTTGCATCTTGTGGTTGTATAGACAAAC
>JBBSWZ010000015.1:0-31278 GCA_038046025.1 Nanobdellota archaeon
GCTTTGTGTAAGAAGTAATAAAAACAATTGATTTTATACACCAGCCCAATAAATAAGCTTTGTGTAATAAGTAACGTTTGTGTATAAAGTCTGATTTCTGTGTAAAAAGTGTTAAATATGTGTATAAAGTCAATGCTTTTAAGGACTATTTACACAAAGCTCAATAAATAGAAACATTTATATACTAGAAATTTTGCAAAATCTATAATCATAATTATTCCACATCCCAAAATGTTTAATTTATTTAATATATCAATCTATCATAATATTTCTAGCTATAAATTAACAAAAATTGAGGCAAGTTCTATAAAATTGTGACCCGAGAAGCCTTATAATTGTTATATAAATAGCTAGATAAATCGGGCCGGTAGCTCAGCACGGTAGAGCACTTGATGGCCCTAAAAAACCATAGGGTTGATAAGGAAGATTCCTTTATTGGTGAAGCTTTTAACCGTGTAAGATAGAAACCAAGTGGTCGCGGGTTCAAATCCCGTCCGGCCCTTACTAAAAAATGAAAGAAAAAATAGACATTACAACTCATAATCTTGTGCCTAAACATAGATTATTATCAAAGGAAGATAAAGAAAAAATACTAAAAAAGTTTAATATCTCTAATAACCAATTACCAAAAATTTCAAGAAAAGATCCAGCTATAAGAGGTTTAGATGCAAAACAATATGATGTTATAAAAATAATTAGAAATAGCCAGACAGCTAATAAATCTATTTATTATAGGATTGTTATAAATGATTAAAGGTAATGAATTAATAAGAAAGTATTTTGAAGATAATTCCTTAGTAAAGGCAGATATAGATAACTTCAGTTATTTTGTAGATAAAGGAATACAAGGGATTATTGAAGAAATTGGAGACATAGTCCCAACAATTATACCTCAAGACATTCAAGATTTTAAAATTAAATTAGACAAAATAGAAGTTGAAAAACCTTCTATTGTTGAAGCAGATGGAAGTAAGCGCGAAATCTATCCAAACGAAGCACGTATAAGAAAAATAAGTTATTCAGCTCCTATCATGTTGAACATTTCAGTTCACATTGATAGTGTTCAGCGTGAAGAATTTATAACACAAATTGGAAAGTTACCAATAATGCTTAAAAGCAAATACTGCCATCTACATAAATTGGATAGAAATGAGTTAATAAAAAAAGGTGAAGATCCAGATGATCCTGGTGGTTACTTTATTCTTAACGGTAACGAACGAGTACTAATCACAGTTGAAGACCTAGCTTCAAATAAAATGTTTTTTGAAAGAAAGAAAACAGGCCCTAGTAAATATATAGCCAAAATATTTTCAGAACGTGGTTCTTATAGAATCCCTCATATCATAGAACAAATGAAGGATGGTGTTTTATATTTATCATTCACAAGATTCAAGAGAATACCAATAATTGACCTAATAAAATCATTAGGCTTAGTAAAAGATGAAGAAATTTCAAAAACCATTTCAGAAAAATTAGTTTATGATGATGTTCTAGTAAATTTATTTAATTCAGTAAATCTAAAAAAACAAAATGATTCTCTTGAGTCAGTAGCAAAACATATGGGAATTTCACAACCAAGAGAAATTCAAATTGAAAAAGCATTAGAAAATTTAGATAAATATTTGCTTCCCCATCTAGGTATCTCTGAAAAAGATAGATTAGCAAAAGCTTATAATCTGTGTAAACTAATTAAAAGATTTTTAATTATAGCACAAAAAGGGATTGTTATTGATAAAGATCATTACTCAAATAAAAGACTTAAATTATCAGGCGATTTACTTACAGATTTATTCAGAGTAAACATACGCGCCTTAGTTAATGATTTACTTTATAATTTCCAAAGATTAGTTAAAAGAGGTAAATTCAGTTCTGTTAAAATTATAATCAGAGATAAATTATTAACATCAAGAATAAAAAGTGCTATGGCAACAGGTGCATGGGTTGGTGGTAGACGAGGTATTAGCCAAAATATGGATAGAACAAACTACTTATCAACATTAAGTCATTTACAAAGAGTAGTTAGTCTATTAAGTGCCTCTCAAGAAAACTTTGAAGCTCGTGCTTTACATTCTTCTCATTGGGGAAGATTATGCCCAATTGAAACACCAGAAGGAACTCCAATAGGGTTAAGAAAAAACCTTGCTTTATTAGCTTCAATTTCTCAACAAATTTATGATGAAGAAAAAATAAAAAAAGCCTTGTATCAGCTTGGCCTTGAGGAACCAAAAAATGACTGATGTATTCTTAGATGAAAAATTTATTGGAAGAGTGGAAGATGGTATTACATTTACTAAAAAATTAATAGATTCAAGAAGAAAAAATCAATTACCTTATGAATTAAATATTCAATTTAATAAAAAACTTGATGAAATAGGCATAGAAACAACCAAAGGCCGTGTTCGTAGGCCAGTAATAATAGTAGAGAATGGTAAAAACAAGCTTACAGATGAAATTATAAACAAAAGTAAAAAAGGGGAAATATCTTGGAATGATCTAATCACTTCCGGAGTAATAGAATATTTAGATGCTTCTGAAGAAGAAAATGCATTTATAGCTATAGATGAATCAGAATTAACCCCAGAACACACGCATATGGAAATAAGCCCAGATGTTATTCTTGGTTTCATAACAAGCTTAGTTCCTTATTCAAATTTTGTTCAAAGTTCTAGACTTAACAGAGGTAGTAAAACACAAAAACAAAGCCTAGGTATTTATGCTTCTAATTATCTTTTAAGAATGGATACTGACGTTAGTATTTTACATTACCCTCAAAGACCTATAGTTCAAAGCTTTATGCATGATATTTCTAATTATAAAAATCATCCAGCAGGTCAAAACATAGTTATCGCTATGATGAGTTACAGGGGTTTTAACATGCAGGACTCTATTGTAGTTAATAAAGGATCAGTTCAACGTGGTTTAGCTCGTTCAACCTACTTTAGACCATATGTTGCTGAAGAGTTAAGATATTCCGGTGGTTTGGTTGATAATATAGGTATTCCAGACAAAGAAGTTAAGGGATATAAGAGTGAAAAAGACTATAAAAGGTTAGAGGCAGATGGAGTAGTTCCTCCAGAAGTTAGCATAGATCCAGATATGGTAGTTATAGGTAAAACTTCTCCACCAAGATTCTTAGGCGAATTAGAGGAATTTTCAATAGCAGCATCGACTAGAAGAGAAAGTAGTGTTGCAGTTAAACAAGGAGAAGAAGGAAAAGTTGATATGGTCGTTTTAACTGAAAATGAAGAAGGAAATAGATTAGTACAAGTTCGTGTTCGTGACTCAAGGATTCCAGAAGTTGGAGATAAATTTGCTTCTCGTCATGGTCAAAAAGGAGTTATAGGTTCAATAGTTCCTGAAAGTGATTTACCATTCACTTCAACAGGAATCACTCCTGACATTATTTTTTCACCACATTCAGTACCTTCAAGAATGACTATTAGTCACTTAATTGAAATATTAGCTGGCAAAGTAGGTTCTTTATCCGGGAGACTAATAGACGGTACTACTTTTGGTGCAGAACCACAAGAAGACCTAAGAAAAGAACTTAAGGAAATGGGTTTCAGGGAAAATGGTTGTGAAACACTATACAATGGAATAACAGGGGAAGTTTATCAAGCTGACATTTTTATTGGAAATATGTATTACTTAAAATTAAAACATATGGTAGCAAACAAATTACATGCTCGTGCTTCTGGTCGTATTCAATTATTAACCAGACAGCCCATTGAAGGTAGAAGCAAAGGCGGAGGTCTAAGATTAGGAGAAATGGAGAAAGATTGTTTTGTAGCTCACGGCGCAAGTTTATTGCTAAAAGAGAGATTCGATTCAGATAAAACTATCGTACCTGTTTGTGAAAGTTGCGGCATGTTAGCTGTATTGGATAGTTATAGGAATAAAAAGTTTTGTCCTAGATGTGGTGCCAACGTAGAAATTACACAAATAGAGATTAGTTATGCCTTCAAATTATTATTAGATGAATTAAAATCATTGGGAGTTCAACCTAGATTAAATTTAGTGAGTAAATATTAAGATGAATTACATATACAAAAAAGTAGGGAGTATAACTTTTGGTTTACTTGGTCCAGAAGAGATTAAAAAAATGGCCACAGTAAAGATAGTTACTCCAGAACTATATGATAAAGAAGGTTATTCAGTTGATGGTGGTTTAATGGATACTCATCTTGGGGTTATTGATCCAGGATTAAGATGTAGAACCTGTGGTGGGAAATTAAAAGAATGTATAGGCCATTTTGGTTATATTGAACTTGCTCGTCCAGTAATACATATTAACTATGTAAAAAATGTTTTAGATATTCTAAGATCTACTTGTTCAGAATGTGGTTTAGTCTTATTAGAAAAAAATGAAAAAGAATCTTTAATCAAAGAATTAGATGAAATAGAAAAAGAATCTGGATTGCCAGCAAAAAGAAAAAGAGTAAGAGAAATTATCAATTCTTTAAAAAATGTAAAAAAGTGTCCATCTTGTGAAGCAAAACAATATACAATAAAAATAGACAAACCATCAAATTATTATGAGAAAGATAAGAGATTAACTCCAATAGAAGTTAGAGCGCGTTTAGAAAAAATACCTGACGAAGATGTATATATTATTGGTATAAACCCTAAATTTGCCAGACCAGAATGGATGGTTTTAACAATATTACCAATACCACCAGTCACAATAAGACCTAGTATTACTTTAGAAACAGGAGAACGTTCAGAAGATGATTTAACTCACAAACTAGGAGATATAGTAAGAATAAATCAAAGATTATTTGAGAATATTAATGCAGGAGCTCCAGAAATAATTATTGAGGATCTATGGGACTTATTGCAATATCACGTAACAACTTATTTTGATAATGAGGTTGCACAAGTTCCACCAGCACGTCACAGATCAGGTCAAGTACTAAAAACTTTAAGTGAAAGAATAAAAAGCAAGGAAGGCAGATTTAGACATAATTTAGCAGGTAAAAGAGTTAATTATGCTGCACGTACAGTAATTAGTCCAGATCCTGAAGCTAATTTTAACGAAGTAGGAATTCCAAAAACTGTAGCTTTGGAATTAACAGTACCTGAAAGAGTAACAGAATGGAATATAGATTGGTTAAAAAGTTTAATAAAAAATGGTCCTGAAGCCTATCCGGGAGCTAATTATATCATAACAGAGGAAGGCAAGAAAAAAAGGATTACAGAAGGAACACAAGAACAAATATTAGAAGAAATAAAACCAGGATATATAGTTGAGAGACATCTGATTAATGGAGACATAACGATATTTAATAGACAACCTAGTTTACACAGAATGAGTATAATGTGCCATAAGCTAAAAGTGCTTCCAGGTAAGAGTTTTAGGTTAAATCCTAGCGTGTGCGTCCCATATAATGCTGATTTTGATGGAGATGAAATGAACTTACATATTCCTCAATCAGAAGAGGCTAGAGCAGAAGCAGATATTTTAATGCAAGTACAAACACAAATAATGTCTCCAAAACATGGAAAAAATATTATAGGCTGTGTAGAAGACTCAGTAACAGGAAATTTTCTTCTAACAAAAGGATCAGAATTTACACGTAAAGAAGCTATAACTTTATTGTCATCAATAGGCATTGAAGATTTTTCAACTCTCTCAAGTAAAGAAAAATTAACAGGTCAAGATTTAATCTCGTCTTTATTACCAAAGGATTTCAATTTTATTGGTCAATCAAAAAACAAACAAAAAGTGCTAATAAAAAATGGAAATCTTTCCCAAGGGATTATAGATAGTGCAACGATAGGAGATGAATCTGGAGACTTAATTCGTGAAATTTACGCTGAATATGGGCAAGAAGTTACACTGGATTTTATAGGAAAAATATTTAGATTAGGCATAGCAGTTTTATTAAAAATAGGATTCTCTACATCAATAGCAGATACTGACTTACCATTAGACGTTCAAGAAAAAATTAATAAAATGGTAATAGAATCAGAAAAAAACGTTAATCATCTTATAGAAGAATATAAAAGTAAAAAATTAGAAATATTACCAGGTAAAACATTAAGTGAAACTTTAGAAGTTAGAATTCTAAATGTATTAAACAGAGTTAGAAATAAAATTGGTGATTTGGTAGCTGAAAACGTATCAGAATCAAACCCAACAATTATAATGGCAAAATCAGGTTCTAGAGGCAATTTATTAAATCTAGCTCAAATGGCGGCTTGCGTAGGACAACAATCCTTAGGTGGTCAAAGAATTAAAAAAGGGTATAGTAATAGAACATTAAGTTTATTCAAAAAAGGAGATTTAAGTGCAGCAGCTCGTGGATTTGTCCGTGGAGGCTTTAAATCAGGTCTAAAACCGCATGAATTCTTCTTCCATGCTATGACAGGACGCGATTCATTAATGGACACAGCACTAAGAACTCCTAAATCAGGTTATCTATATAGAAGATTAGCTAATGCCTTACAAGATCTAAAAGTAGAATATGATGGAACTGTTCGTGACGCTAACAAAACAATTATCCAATTCAAATATGGAGAAGATAATATAGATGTAAGTAAAAGTGAAGGTGGAACAATTGACGTTGTAAAAATAATTAAGCATGTAGTCGGAGATAAATAAAATGGAAGAACTATTGGATAGCTACAAAGGAAAAATTCCAGGTGGAATATTAAAAAACTTGCACAAAGAAATTACAGCACGTAATTTAAAAAAGAGTGATGTTGAGAAAATTCTAGTGAGATTAAAAAAAGTTTATGATAGAACCAAAATAACCCCAGGAGAGTCTATTGGTATTATAACAGCTGAAAGTTTTGGAGAACCATCAACACAGATGATCCTTAACGTATTCCACTTTGCTGGTGTAGCTGAAATGAGTGTTTCTTTAGGTTTACCAAGATTCATAGAGATATTTGATGCAAGAAAATCAATTAAAACTCCCATGATGAACATATTTGTAAAATCTCCATGGAACAAAGATGCTACTAAAATTAGGAAAATTGCAGCCTCTATTAAAGAAATACAACTAAGAGAAGTTGCCTCTAGCTTCACAATTGATTTAGCTAAATCACAAATTGAAGTTAAATTAAGTAAGAAAAAAATGAGAGAACGTAACTTAAATGAAAAAGATGTGCACAAAGCAACATCAGATAGTTTGCCAAAAATTAATGTTAGATTAGGAACAGATAAACTAATATTAAAACCTAAATCAGAAGAAAAAGACTTAAAAGAACTATACAAAATAAAAGAAAAAGCAAAAACTTGCTTTCTTTCTGGTGTTAAAGGGGTTAAACAAGTGCTCCCGGTTAAATCAGGGAATGAGTTCATGATATTGACTTCAGGAAGTAATCTAAAAGAAGTTTTTAAGATAAAAGAAGTTGACGAAACTAAAACAATAACAAATGATATTCATGAGGTTAGATCATTTCTCGGTGTTGAAGCAGCACGCCAAGTAGTTATTAATGAATCTTCAAAAATATTGCAAGACCAAGGATTAGACGTAGACATAAGGCATCTAATGTTTATAGCCGACATCATCACAAGTTCTGGACATATAAAAGGTATTACTAGAGGTGGTATTACAGGAGAAAAAGAATCAGTATTGGCTCGTGCTAGTTTCGAAACACCTATAAAACATATTGTTAATGCAACATTAACTGGTGAAGTAGACAACCTGAAATCAGTTATAGAAAATGTTATATTAAACCAACCAGTTCCCTTGGGTACCGGACTACCAGAATTAGTAATTAAGATGAAAGATACAGAAAAATGACATTAGAAAAATTAAGAAAAGCATTGAAAGATGAAAAAGTTATATTCGGAACTGAAAAAACATTAAAGAATTTAAGGTTAGGTAAAACAAAAGCAGTTTTTATAGCTTCTAATTGCCCAACCGATATAAAAGAAAAAATAAAAAAATACAAAGTAGAAGTAATTGAACTAAAAGAACCAAATGACGAAATAGCATTAATATGTAAAAGACCGCATTCTATTTCTATTTTAAGTTACTAAAATGAAATTTGATATAAGAATTATAGGCTACATAACAACATTCGAGAACTTTACTGGAGTTCATGCTAAAGATTGCTTTTTCCACGATAAAGAACTGGTTTTTATAGTTGATTCTATAAATTTAGGTAGAGCGGTAGGTAAAAAAGGGATCAATATCAAAAGACTAATTGCTAAAATGAAACATAAAATAAGAGTAATCGGTTTTGATAATGATCCTACTAAATTTGTTCAAAACATACTTTATCCTCTAAATGGTTATGAAATTAGTAGGGAGGATAATAAAATAATCATAAAAACACCAGACAATAAATTAAAAGGAAAAATATACGGTCGTGAAAGAACAAATCTAAAATTCATCAATGAAACCTTAAAAAGGCATTTCAATACTATAGAAGTTGTTATAGCGTAATCTTTATAAACCATTTTTCCATTTGAAACAATAAAATGGGAAAAAAATCCAATGGATTAGGATCTGGGAAAAAGCTTAGATCCAGAAGGAAGAGGTTTAGGCTTTTAAATAAAGTTTATCTCAGAAAAGCTCATGATTCAAAAGCTAAATCAGATCCTTTAGAAGGAAGCAGTCAAGCAAAGGGTATTGTTTTAGAAAAAAGACAATTAGAAACAAAACAGCCTAATTCTGGCTTAAGAAAATGTGTTTTTGTACAATTAACCAAAAATGGAAGGCAAATTACAGCTTTTGTTCCAGGAAATAACGCCATCAAAATGATTGATGAGCATGATGAAGTTATTGTAGAAAGTATTGGGGGTTCTCGTGGTAGATCTAAAGGAGATATTCCAGGAGTTAGATGGCAAGTTATTAAAGTAAATGATCAATCACTAAATGCTTTGATTAGAGGAAAAATAGAGAAAGGTAGAAGATGAGATCAAGATTAGATAATGTTCATAGCTTAAGTACTAAAACATTAGATAGACTAAACATTGGTGATGGCTTGGAAATACACGGAGTAAATCATTTCTTGAAGCAAGATACTCCTAGTCAAGATTTATTACCAAACAAAACAATGGGACTAATAAATGCTTACCAATCAGGAGGTAGAAAACTTAGGTTATCAGCAGAGGAAAGAAGAGGAACAAGATATGTTTTAATTGAAAGGGAATATTAGAAATGCAAGAAATAAAATTATTCAACAAATGGGATACAAGTAAGATAAATGTAGTAGATCCAGGCCTGAAAGACTATATTAGTTTAAACACTATTCTAATACCAAAATCAAATGGAAGAAATAGATTAAGGTTCCATAAAAGTAAAAGCCATATTGTTGAACGTTTAATTAATAAAGTTATGATTCCAGGTCATAGGGGAAAAAAACATAAATTAACATCTGGCCATGCAACTGGAAAAAATCAAAATGCTATTAACATTGTCAAAGGCGCTTTTGAAATAGTTGAGAAAAAAACAAATAAAAATCCTGTTGAGGTTTTTGTTCAAGCTATAGAAAACTCAGCTCCTAGAGAAGAAATTACAACAATAGAATATGGAGGAGCTCGTTATCCTCAAGCTGTTGATTGTGCACCTCAAAGAAGAATTGATATAGCTTTAAGAATGATGGTTCAAGGTTCTTACCAAAGATCATTTGGAAAAAAGAAAAATATGAAAGAAAACTTAGCAGATGAAATTATAGCAGCTTACAATAAAGATTCTAGTAGTGCAGCTCTTTCCAAAAAAACAGAACTAGAAAGACAAGCAGATTCTAGTAGATAATTCTATAGTAGACGCTTTATTGATTAGAACTTTCTATAGATATAAAAGTTGAATTAGATAACCAAGTAGAAATATTTATAAATAGAATTTCAACTTTTTTTCTTATGGCTGATAAAACAACTGAGAAAGTACTAGAATTAATGAAAAAGCCTGAAAATATCAGAAACATTGGAGTTTGTGCACATATAGATCATGGAAATTATTAGAGTTTTACTCTTTTAACCATTTAGACAACATTCTCCGATAACTTATTATCAGGCGCAGGTATGATTTCAGAAGAATTAGCAGGTAAACAGCTAGCACTAGATTTCCGTGAAGATGAACAAGCTAGAGGTATTACTATAGATGCTGCTAATGTCTCAATGGTGCATCAGTTTGATAATCAAGATTTCTTAATTAACTTAATAGACACTCCAGGTCATGTAGACTTCGGAGGTGATGTCACAAGAGCTATGCGTGCAGTTGACGGAGCAATAGTATTAGTAGATGCAGTAGAAGGAATTATGCCTCAAACAGAAACAGTTCTTAGACAAGCACTAAAAGAAAGAGTAAAACCAGTTCTATTCATAAATAAAGTTGATCGTTTAATTAAAGAAGTGAAACTAACTCCTGTAGAAATGCAACAAAGATTCTTAAAAATTATAGAAGAAGTTAACAAATTAATTGCACAAATAGCACCAGAGGAATTCAAGAAAAAATGGCAAGTGGATGTTCAAGCAGGATCTGTCTCATTTGGGTCAGCTTTCCATAAATGGGCAGTCTCATATCCATATATGCAGAAAGAAAAAATAAGTTTTAAAGATATTATAGATGCTTATAACACTGGAGATGAAGGATATAAAAAATTACATGATAGGGTTCCAGTACATAAAATAGTACTAAACATGGTTATTAAACACCATCCAAATCCTAAACAAGCTCAATTATACAGAGTACCTCATATCTGGAGAGGAGACAGTAATTCTCCAGAAGGTAAAGCTCTAATTAATTGTGATCCATCCGGACCAGTCGGTTTTATATGTACTAAAATAGAAATTGATAAACATGCTGGAGAAATTGCAGCTGGACGTTTATTCTCAGGAACAGTAAAACAAGGAGACGAAGTTTATATGAACCTAGCTAAAAGAAGGGTTAGAGTACAACAAGTTATTATATATAAAGGAGCTCAGAGAGTTCAAGTTAGTCAGGCTGTTGCAGGAAACATTGTTGGTATAGTAGGACTAAAAGATGTTTTTGCTGGTGAAACAGTCTCAAAAGAGCCTATTGAACCATTTGAAGCTATAACCCACTTATTTGAACCTGTAATTACAAAAAGTATAGAAGCTAAAAAACCAAGTGACTTGCCAAAATTAATTGAAGTTCTTAGACAGGTTAACAAAGAAGATCCCTCTGTCACAATTGAAATTAATGAGGAAACTGGTGAGAATTTAATGCATGGCATGGGAGAGTTACATTTAGAAGTTATAGAAAATAGAATTAAATCTGGAAAAGGATTAGATGTAAAAACAAGTCCTCCAATTGTAGTTTATAGAGAAACAGTTCAGAAAAAAAGCCAGGAAATTGAAGGAAAAAGTCCAAATAAACATAATAAATTCTATATTATAGTTGAACCATTAGAAGAAAATGTTTATCAAGCAATTAAGTCTGGTGAAATACCAGAAGGCAGAGTTAAAAAAAGTGATAAAGTTTTATTAGAATTACTTAGAAAACTTGGTTGGGATGCTAAAATGGCTCGTAACGTTCGAGACGTTTACAAAGGTAACTTATTTTTAGACCAAACTAGAGGTATAGTACACATTGGGGAAATTATAGAAATGGTATTAGATGCTTATGAACAGGTAATGAGAGAAGGTCCTTTAGCTAGAGAACCAGGAGTTAAAATTAAAGTAAGCTTAATGGATACAAAACTTCATGAAGATGCTATACATAGAGGTCCAGCACAAGTATTACCTGCTATGAGAGCATCCCTTAAAGGGGCAATGTTAGATGCTAAAGCTTTAATATATGAACCAGTTCAAATTTTACAAATTGAAGCTCCAGTTGATTACATGGGAGAAATTAGTAAATTAGTCCAAAATAAAAGGGGCCAATTACTTGAAATGAATCAAGAAGGAGAACATATTACTGTTAAAGCTAAACTACCAGTTGCAGAAATGTTTGGATTATCTAATGATTTAAGAAGTGCTACTGGTGGTCGTGGTGTTCAATTCTTAGTTGATCAGATGTATGAAAAATTACCAACTGAATTACAATTGAAAATTATAAAGAGCATACGAGAAAGGAAAGGACTATCTGTTCAAGATGAGGATTTAGCAATTCAGGGAGAGTAAGGTTTATGCAAGAAATAATAGATCATTTATTAAAATTTGATAAAGAAAGAAATTGGAATGATTATGAGAAGGTTAAAACAAGGGAAGAAAAAATTGATTTACTTTATAAACAAATAGTTCATACTATTGGTGAATTAGGTGAATTTGCTAACCTTGTTAAAAAATGTAAAAGAGATAATGAATGGCATATAGAACAATTAAAAGAAGAAATCACCGATACCTTCATATTCCTATTAAAAATCTCCATGACCTTGGATATGGATCTAAAAGAAGAATTTTTTAAAAAAATGAAACTAAACGAGGAGAGATTCAAACATTTTAAAATAAATGAGTGAAATATGTCATCTTTAAAAATTAACGATAAAGCTCCAGATTTTTCATTAAGAGATAAAGATGGAAAGTTACATTCTCTTAAAAGCATTAAATCAAAATATACAATAATTTATTTTTATCCAAAAGATAATACTCCTGGCTGTACAAGAGAAGCAATAGGATTTGCTAATTATATACCTAAATTCTCTTCTCTAAACACAAAAGTCATAGGAATTTCTGGAGGAGATAATGAAACCAAAAAGAAATTCTGTGAAAAACACAATTTAAAAATAACATTACTTTCTGATCCAGATTTTAAAGTTTCAAAAAAATATAAAGTTTATCAACATAAATCATTTGCAGGAAAACACTTCTTAGGCATAGTTAGAACAACATATGTTTTAGATCAAAATAAAAAAATAATTAAAATATACAGTAAAGTAAAACCAGAGATTCATCCAGAAGAAGTATTAAACTTTATTAAAACACTTGAAAATATACAGTAGTAACCTTTTTAAACCCATTTTCTTTAATTTAAAAAATGCCAAAAGCAAGAATAAATTTAGCAAGTATTGATATAAGCAAATTAAATCAGATTACAGAATCTATTAAAGAGATTGCTAAAAAAACTAAAGTTCCTATTCATGGACCAATTCCATTACCAACAAAAAAATTAAAACTAACAACTAGAAAAAGTCCTTGTGGTGATGGAAAAGCCTCTTTTGATAAATTTGAAATGCGTGTTCATAAAAGATTAATTGACCTAGGTATTAATGAAAGAGCTATGAGGTTAGTTATGCGTGTTCCAATACCTGAAGACGTTCAAATAGAAATTGAAATGTTAGAGTAATGCAATCTGTTATTTTAGCCGCAGGATTAGGAAAAAGATTAAATTCTAATATCCCAAAAGCATTAATCAAAATACAAGGAAAGCCAATTCTGGAACATACATTAAAAAATATTTCTCAATTTGTAGATGAAATCATAATTATTATCGGTAAAAAAGGAAATCAAATAAAAACTTATTTTGGAAATAACTTTAATGGAATTCCTATAAAATACGTAATTCAGCAAGAACCATTAGGAACAGCTCATGCTTTAGATCAAGCTAAACCATATGTAAAAGATAAATTTATAGTCTCTATGGGGGATAATTTCTATTCAAAACAAGATATTCAAGAATGTTTAAATTATAACTTATCTGCTTTAGCACAAGAAGTAGAAGATCCTTCAAGATTCGGAGTTTTTTTATTAGATAATGGCTATATCAAAGAAGTAGTAGAAAAACCAAAAGAATTTGTATCAAATCTAGTTAATACAGGTTTTTATCTTTTCGATAGAAGAATATTTGATGAAATTCAAAAATTAGAAAAATCTGAAAGGGGTGAGTATGAATTAACAGAGGCATTACTAAACTTGGCTAAGAAGACAAATATTAAATGTGTTAAAGTTTCACAATTATGGTTTGCTATTGACAGAAAAGATGATATTAGTATTGCAGATAATCAATTGGCAAGTTTTTTAAAAGACTAATTCTTAAAGAAGTTGATAAGAAGCGTAGTAACTAAAAGGAAAGTGATAGGAAACGTAGTTTCTTATTGCCGTGATCGCATAACCTGGTATTGCACAGAAATAAGGATTGCATCCTTATCAACCTGCAAACTTATTGTGTTAGACTGGAAAAATACCTGTTATCCTGGCCCTCACGGGCATCCCGGTTCAAATCCGGGTCACGGCGTTTATATATTTTGGTACTAATTAGATTAAACATAAAATATAAATAACTATAATTTTAAGATGGAAACTGTAACTATACCAAAAGGAGAATATGATAGATTGAAACATTCTGAAAAAGTAGCTGAAAAATTATGGGGCAATGAAGAGGATGACATCTGGGATAGTGTTTGAACAAGGAGAAATATTAATTGTTCCTTTCCCGTTTTCTGATTTAAGTAGTATAAAACAAAGACCAGTACTTATTTTGTCAAAATCTGGTTACAATAAAAATACAGAAGACATTATAACCTGTGGTATTACTTCGCACCTTAAGGATTCTAAATATTCAGTATTAATAGAAAATAAAGATTTAGAAAGTGGAGAAATTCCTACAACAAGCAGAATCAAAGTTGATAAATTATTCACAATAGAAAAGGGAATTGTAAAGAAAAGAATTGGAAAAGTAAATAGAAAGATAATTGAAGAGGTTAAAAAAGAGTTTATTAGATTAGTTTAAAAAAGCCCACGAATTAACCCAAAAGGATATTCTATCTGGCCAAGGCTGGTTACTTCTATCAGAACGTTTAATTTCACAATATATAACGAAACATTTAAATATTACTTAGTCTTACTTAAGCTTACTATGGAATCAATTACGATTAAAGTAGAAGAAGAATTATCTAAAGAGATAGATAAAGCCATGAAACCAGATTATAGTACTAAAACTGAATTTATCAGAGAAGCAATAAGAGATAAAATCAAAGAAATTAGAAGGGAAAAAGCAATAGACGAGCTTAAAAAGTATTTTGGTAAAGCTAAAATAACTACTAGTTCAAAAGAGGAAAGAGACATTAGAGAAGAAGTTGGAAAAAAATTTGCTAAGAGTTTTGGTATTAATTTAGATTAAATCTTCTGGTTTTTTTATCTCAACTATATCCAGTAGTTCAAGAAAATGTTTATCTCTAGTTATCATAATTGCTTTGTTGTCTCTAGCTAAGATTGCATGCAAGGCATCACCAAACGCAACATTTCTTTTTTTACATAGAATGCTTGCTTCCTGTAACTGTGCCTTAGAAATATCTACTTTTAAAAGTAAACCTCTTTGGCCTATAATCCCAAGTATCTTGTTTATCTCTTCTTCATTATATTTAATTTTAAGTTCTTCAATTACAAAATCAGAGTAGATTATAACATTCTTGTTTTCTATAATTTCATTAATTAACTTTAAAGCCCATTCTCCCAGAGGTCTAAACCTATCAGATCTATTTTCATAATAATCTCTCCAAATTGATGGATCTATATAAAATTTAGTTTTCATCTCAAAATCTTCTAGGTCTATAACTTCCTAACCTTATCTAAAGTTCTATCAGTCTTCTTAATAACATTTCTCAATAACTGCTTCTTAGATTTCTCTCTATCTGAAGCCATTTTCTTATCTAAATTCTCCATAAAAAAAGCTTCAATTAAATTTCTATAAGTCATGTAAGAAAAAAACACACCAAGTACTAAAATAAAAAATGTTATCCCTTTAGAAGTAAAATTACCATACAAAGCAATAGCATATATTAACCAAAACAAAGCAACTAATATTGTAGCTAAACTATAATAAAAATAATATATACCTGACCTAAGTCTTTTCCTCTCATCTTTTGTCTTCTTAGAAGCTAATTTTTCGACAATAGGCAATAATAAATTTATAGCCCTATCTTGTAAAAACAATAAAACTAGAACAAATACTAAAGTTACAATTAAATAAACACTCACCATCTTTTATAAGATATTACTAACTAGTTTCTATTTAAATTTAACTAAATCTTAAGGGTATTAGAAGAAAATCTGGATCTATACCCATCAGGACTTCTTATTATTTCATCTAATATTGCTTGGTGTCCACTCATTGCTGTATCCAAATTACCATAATACCTTTGTTCCATTATTCCTTTATTTTTTGTTAAGTCAAAAACGATAGTATGATATCTTGATGAATCAATTCTGACAGTAGAAACTAACAAATCATCTACTCTCTTTTGTAAATTTAATTCAGTCATTATTTTAATTAAAAAAGAAAAATTAGGTTTTCTTAACTAAATCAATACACATACCAGCTGCAACAGTATTACCTGCATCCCTAATAGCAAACCTACTCATATGTGGTATGTCTTTTTGTTTCTCAATTACTAATGGCTGCGTCGGTCTAATCCTAACAATTCCAGCTTCGCCATTCTTTAAAAAATCAGGATTTTGTTGTAATACTTGCCCAGAAGTAGGATCTAATTTCTTCTCAATAGCAACTATTTGGCAAGCTACTTGAGCAGTATGTATATGGAATACAGGTGTATAGCCAGCACTTAGCACAGTTGGATGATTTAAAACAATAATCTGACCAGTAAACTCACTCACAACTGTAGGCACATTATTTATGTGTCCTAAAACATCTCCTCTAGCTATATCCTTCTTACCGATACCTCTAACATTAAATCCAATATTATCACCAGGTTCAGCTTCTTGAATCTCTTCATGATGCATCTCTATGCTTTTCACTTCACCTGTAATACCTTTACCTTCTCTTCCTGGTACAAATATAACTTTATCTCCTACTTTCATCTTTCCAGTTTCAACTTTACCTACAGGAACAACACCAATACCTGTAATATTATAAACATCTTGTATTGGTAATCTTAAAGGTAAATCAACAGGTTTTTCTGCTTCTTTTAATTTATCAAATGATTCTATTAAAGTTGGCCCTTTATACCAACTCATATTTTCAGATCTCTTAACTATATTATCACCTTCATATGCACTTTCAGGAATAAACATAACTTCACCAATTTTATAACCAGCTATTTTTAATAAATTGCTGACTTCATCTTTAACCTTATTAAATTTACCTTCATCAAATTTAACAGTATCCATTTTATTTATTAAAACATGGAATTGCCCCACACCAAGAGTTTTACTTAACCAAACATGTTCTTTAGTTTGTGCCATAACACCTTCAGATGCGCTTACAACTAAAAAAGCAACATCTGCTTGTGAACTACCAGTAATCATATTTTTAATAAAATCTCTATGTCCTGGAGCATCAATCATAGTAATTTCATATTTTTGAGTATCAAACCTTTTATAACTTAAATCAATTGTAACTCCTCTTTCCCTTTCTTCTTTTAAATTATCCATAACAAAAGCAAACTCAAATCCAGGTTTACCAACTTCCTTTGCTTTTTGCTTTAAATTTCTTAATGTCTGATCATCTAATTTACCAGAATCATACATAAGTCTACCTAAAGTAGTACTCTTTCCAGAGTCTACGTGACCTACAAACACAACATTTAGATGTGGTTTTTGTTTAGCCATCTTTATAATATCCCCCTTATGAATATGTAATATATAATAGTTATTTAATCTATCAGAAAAATAATCAACTTATAAAGCTTTCTATTTTTCTAACTTAATTCTTTTCTTAAAAAATCTATTTCTCTCTCTATATCCTCTTGAGTAGAATATCTTCCTTCCAAAATTATGGGAGCATCAGTTGAAGACACTATTTCTCCCAGAAAATTAACTATAACATCCTTATTGACTGCATGGTATACTAAAGCATGTAATGATTCCTCTTTATTATACCCGCTAACATGAAAATGCACTAATCTATCTTTCATAGCATTAAATAGTTCTCTAGCATAACTCATTGAATGATCATGTTCATAAGCATGTTGCACATCAAAAACCCACCTAAGCCCACCATACTCTTTCATAAAACCTAATAATTCTTCTAATTTAAATCCACTAGGTTTTGCCTTATCCATATTCTCAATAGCTAAAGGAACACCACCAGAAATCATTTTTTCAAAATATCTACCAGATATTTTAAGTGGATGCATAACAGCAGCTTTTATATCATGCCTTGTAACAATATCCATAGCATTTCTAAGTTGTAAATCTTCATCTCTTTCAGCAGAATAATCAGGTAAATGTATAGACTTGTAATCCAACCTTAAGGGTTCTCCTTCTTGTAAAGATCTAATCCTGTCTTCTTCCCATAGATTAAGACCAAATTCAACAGCATTAGCACCAGAATCATCTAAAATTCTAGCATGTTCAGCTAAGTCATTTATACCAAATGAATACAACCATCCTGTAGCTGGTCCCATAACCAAATCAGTCATGAAATTCAGCTATTCTCAGACCTTATAGAGATTTAGTAAACTTTATAAACTAAATAAGTAAAATTTTATTTAAAAATGGATGTTAAAATTCTTTCTCAAGACAAAAATAAAGTTACTTTTAGAATAACAGAAACTAATCATGTAATCATTAATACAATAAGAAGATTAATATCAGAAGAAGTTCCTACATTAGCTATTGAAGACGTTTCCTTTATCAAAAATTCTTCAGCATTATATGATGAAATGTTATCTTTAAGATTAGGATTATTACCATTAAAAACAGACTTAAAATCTTATGTTTTCCCAGAAGATGCAAAAAATCAAACAGATCCTAGTGCATTTTTAAATTTTAAATTAAAAGTGAAAGGTCCTTCTAACGTCTACGCCTCAGATTTACAGTCACAAGATCCAAAAATCCAGCCAGTTTATCCGAAAATGATATTAGTTAGATTACTAAAAGATCAAGATCTAGAATTAGAAGCCACAGCAGTTCTAGGAAGAGGAAAACAACATTCTAAATTTAGTCCAGGTCTCCCTTATTATGGTTATACTTCTAAAATTAACGTTAAAAAGAAAGATCCCGGTTTATTTAAGGATAAATATCCATCACAAATACTTGATAAATCTGGGAAAATTGATCCTGACTTAATAAACACCCCGCAATTAATTGATGCGTGCAAAAATGTTAATAATGATATAATCGAAATAATATATGAAAAAGATTCTTTTGATTTTACTTTAGAAAGCTGGGGGCAATTACAACCTAAAGAAATATTTAATGAAGCAATAAAAATCTTCAATAAAAAGCTAGACGCTTTTGAAAAAGAAGTTAAAAAATAAAATAATTATTTCTTCAATTTTTTAATAGATAGCCATACCACAATTATAAGTTCGATAAATATAACTATAACTCTCATTATCTTGCTCATATTTGAGAAGTATCTTATAGTACCATACGCCAATGTAAGTATACCACCAAACATAAATCCGCTACCAATAAATTCTATTGCAAAGAATATACCATAAATTATTAATAATAATCCTATAGGAGCAGTAATAAAAAATACATTTCTATTATATTTTGCATTTACTAGCTGAAATTCTTGATTGCAAAAATTACATTCTCTAAACTCACTACATCCATTTTCATCATAATCAAATTCAGGCATTCCACCATCTTTGTAACAATTAACTTCCCCTTCAGTTTGCTGATAAGTGCAATTAGTTGAAGAACCAGGATATTTTTCAGGAATAGCCCTTGGATAATTATATTCCTTACAATAATCCTCATATTTTGGAGTGGGATAAAATGCATCAATAGCTAATCCGATAAGAAAAGCGCTAAGAATTGAAACAGCAACAACAACAGCTATCTGTTTAAGATTTACCACTTATAAACAAAAAACATATAACATTATAAACTTTTCTAGATTACCTAAATTATACACAACTGTGTCAATTTCCTATTATTGCGGGGGTGCCGGAGTGGTCAAAGAGCTTTCTTTAAAAAGAAACCTCAGAAAGAAACTCGACTTAACGGACATGGCTAAGGTAACTTGGATCCGGGATTTACAAAAACCCGGTGGAGATTTTTGTAACCATGTGGCTTAGTGCCTGCGCAGGTTCAAATCCTGTCTCCCGCATATTGCTTATATGATGTTTTCCAATTTTCTTATTGCCACTAGAATAAGTTTCCATAACTCTATGTACAACATGTCCAAACTTTTCCTTTAATAACATATGTCTTCCAATTGCCTCACCACTCCGACATCTATCATCCACAGATTTTAATCTTTTTAAAAAATATTCATTTATAGCATCTATTTTATCAGCTGTCCTATTATCAACAAGAACCTCACTATGTTTTCCGACACAAATCCTATTATAGATCCCTCTCCTAACAAGACTCCTAAATTTTACTTTGTATTCCTCTCTGCCTGCTATACTATTTATACCAATTGAAGCAAAAAAATCATCTTCAATAAAGAAATCATCATGTTCTAATACAAATTTTGCAAGTGATCTTTCAAAATCACTCAAATCTGAAAATCCAACACCATCCATATTTAACGTACCTACCCCATTTGTTCTTTTAACTAATCTAACATATCCATTTCTTTCAAGTGCTTCCAATAGCCTCTCAGTCCTTTTATCAGATAAGCTTCCTGAAGGTACATATTTACCCCAATTTCCAATAACCCTTCTAGCACAATCTAATCTCCTATAGATTCCAGCTAATTCTTTCATCTCTCTTTTTCCCCTATCACCTTTAGTCCAGAATCTTCCAAAAGTATCAAAAAGACCAATACGATGATCATAATTAAATTTTAACGCAACAGCAGCTGCATCAGCAAAAACTTTTTTATCTTCTCCAAATCTGAATAAACTACTATGAGGATCAAATCCGGAATGCCTTTCATTTATTGGCATAAACACACCAAGTCTAGCTAATTCCTTACAAGCAAAAGTGGCATCATCATAACTTGGCTTGTATACACCATCACAATAAGGTTGCAGAATCCTACTATTTTCTGGTCCACTAAATACGCTCATATTTTTAGAATATGGAACATAAATCATCAACGCTAATATTTCAGATCTTACACTAGCAATCTTATCTTCTAAATTTATTTTTGACATAATTTTCTTGTATAATCTCTATTTAAGAATATTATGAGAAAACTTTATAAATAGGGATATTAGAAAGTTTCTTAGAAAGGATTAATCCTTAACTCTGCGAGCTAACGCGCATTAGTAGAGATTTGATATTTCTACTAAATTTTTTTAAAAAATGGCAAAAAGAACAGGACCAACAAATCCAGAATTAATTAGCTTAATCCAAGAACTAAAACAACTTTCATATAAACAAAAAGCTAAAATTTGGAAAACAATAGCAAAAGAACTAGAAAGATCAACAAGAAAAAGAAGAATAGTTAACTTAGACAGGATTAACAGAGTTTGCAAGAATAATGATAATATTATTGTTCCAGGAAAAGTATTAGCTTCTGGAATTTTAGATAAAAAAGTAACAATAGCAGCTTTTAATTTTTCAGATCAAGCATTAAACAAAATAAAGGAAAAAGGAAAAGCAATTACAATACAAGAGTTAATAAAAAATAATCCAAAAGGATCAAAATTAAGAATCATAGGTTAAAATGATATTAGATGCAAAAAACTTAATTATAGGAAGGTTTGCTTCAGTAGTAGCTAAGAGAGCACTATTAGGAGAGGAAATTATAATCTTAAATTCAGATCTGGCAGTTTTTACAGGAAAAAAAGAAGATATTCTTAGAAAATACAAAGCTCAAGCTAATAGAGGAGAGCCATTTCATGGTCCATTCTTACCAAAAAGACCGCATTTATTATTAAAAAGGATAATTAGAGGAATGATTCCATATAAAAGAGAAAGAGGAAGACAAGCTTTTAAAAGAGTAAAATGTTATATAAGTATACCAGAAGAATTTAAAGATAAAAAACTAGAAACAATAGAAAAAGCAGATATAACTAAAAGACATAATTTAAGATATATGAATTTACAAGAATTATGCAGTTTATTAAAACATGCAGTTTATTAAAAAAATGAAAAAAATAATTCACGCAACAGGATTTAGAAAAACAGCAGTAGCCAGAGCAACATTAACAGAAGGCAAAGGGATTGTTAGAATAAATTCAGTTTTATTAGACAATTATAGTACAGAATTATACAGACAAAAAATATCAGAGCCTTTAATTTTAGCACAAGATGCTCCAAAAAAAGTAAATATTTCTGTAAACGTTAACGGTGGAGGACAAATGTCGCAGGCAGAAGCATCTAGGTTAGCAATTGCTCGTGCATTGGCCCAGCTCCAACCTTCACTAAAAAAGACTTTTCTAGGTTATGATAGACAACTCCTAGTTGCAGATGTTAGACGTAAAGAAGCTTACAAACCTAACGATTCTAAAGCTAGAGCTAAACGTACAAAAAGTTATCGTTAATTTATTTTTTCATCTTTCAATTTCTCATAACCATCAAGTATAACTTCCTCAGTTTGTTCCCATCCTAAGCACTTATCAGTTATCGAAACTCCGTATTTTAATTCATGTAATCTATTAGTATCTATTGATTGATTTCCAGGTTTCAAATTAGATTCAAGCATTATCCCTACAATACCGGAATTTCCATTTTTTATCTGTTCAATAACATTCCTAAATACTTCAGGTTGCTTAGTATGGTCTTTCTCAGAATTACCATGACTACAATCAACAACTAATTTAGTTTCAATACCAGAATTCTGTATTTTCTCCCTTACTTGCTTAACACTTTCAGAATCATAATTTGGACCACCATCTCCGCCTCTAAGTATAATATGCCCATAATCATTTCCAATAGTTTCAACTCTTGCTAATCTACCATTTTTATCAATACCTAAAAAAGCACGAGCTCCTCTTGCAGAAATAACAGCATTAATAGCCACATCTACACTACCACTTGTACTATTCTTAAAACCTACAGGCATTGATAATCCAGAAGCCACCTCTTTATGTATCTGTGATTCTGTAGTTCTTGCTCCAACAGCTACATATGAAAGACAATCTGAAATAAACTGTGGAGTTAAACTATCCACAATTTCAGCAGCACATGGTAGACCTAACTCATTAATATGTATCAGTAATTCTCTAGATAACCTTAAACCCTTCTCAATATCAAAACTATAATCCAGATTTGGATCAGTTATTAATCCATTCCAACCTAATCCACTTCTAGGTTTAGAAAGATAAGTTCTCATAATTACATAAAAAACATCCTTTACTTTTTCCCGTAATGAATTAAGCTTAGATGCATATTCCTTGGCTTGTTTAACATTATGTATTGAACATGGACCAACTACTAACAAAGTCCTTTCATCTTTTCCATCTAAAATAGATCTTACAACACTCCTCCCATTAGTAACAGTGCTCCTAGCATATTTAGATAATTGAAACTGAGCAGCAAGATCGTTGGGTGAAATAATTTTCTCATATTTACCAATATGTAAATCATTTATTCCATTTGTTTCCATTTTTTCCTCCAACATTTTAGCAACCAAATTATCTTAACAACAATGCACAGGACAAAACTTAAGTCCTACTAATAGAAAAAGAAATCACTAAATATGAAAAAACCTCTATATGTTAAACCAGTAACTGGTTCCATAAGGCAATACAAGAAGGTCAGTATTTATAAATTTTTTCTATACAGAAACAACAGGAATTGAACTTGTAGGAATCTTATCAGTAAATTCAAAAACCCTAGTAGCTAAATTTCTTCTCCATTCTTTAATATTGATTTCAGATATTCTCATCCCAGCTCTTCCCAGCCACTGATACGCAGCATGAACTTCGGCAAGATCTGTAGAGGCAGTTCTTTTCCATAAAAAAGATTTAATAAGCTCCAATCCATATTCTAAGCTTGATTTTATTAATTTTCTAGGATTATAAAAATGCCTATAACAATTTAATATATTATCTTGCCTACCTAAGACATCTTCTTCCTCAGTTGAAATAACATGATTACCATCCCATAACCACCAATCAACATCCATATTCCCAACTTTAGTTAATATATTCCCTTCTTCAAAAAGTCTTTTATAATCCTTACTACCAATACTAGGTCCAAGATAAGTAACTTGCATACTGGGAGCGCCGTGTTCTTCTAAAAACTTAACTTGATTTAATATCCCATCCAAACTTCCATCCTCACTTCTAAAAGGCTGACCATCATAATGCATCATCATTGGCATAGGAGCAATACCATTTTTTCTCATTTCTCTAAAAAGCTCTTTTGTTTTAGTAGGAGTTTGTCCCTTTTTTACAAGTTCAGCTGTCATATCTTCAATGCCCATCCAAATACCACGCAATCCTCCCTCTCTCATCAAAGGAAATAGATCCATCATGAAATAATGTGCTTGATGCTCAGTAGCTTCTGTACCAAAAAAGACAGAATCTCTAAATGGTTTACCATGAATTTCAGTTCTAGCTGTAGTTTCAAATCTTTTTATCATAGCTTCTCTCTTAAAAGAAAATAAATTATCATCAACACCAAAAGCATTTTTTATTCCAGTACTTTCCACAATAGTTTTCAAATTTTCAGCAAACCTTTCAGGACTTAATAATCTTAAGGTGTAACCTACCATTTTTGGAATAGGGCAATAAGAACAATCAAAATTACATCCAACACTTGATTGAACAGAAATTACCCTATAACCATTTCCTTTTAATCTATTCAAAGCTACAGGATTTCTAGATAAACCTCTCCCATTATGAGTTGGTTCTATTAATTGTAATCCAACGATGTCTAAGGGGAGTTCATCTAAGTTTGCTACTAATTTATCTTTTCCAGTATCAATTAATCCTTCTCGATCATCAGTTATATACATTAATCCAGGAATACCATCTAAAGCTCCCTCTATTCTTGCCCTTTCAAATCCTTGTAACATAGTTTCATCTCTAAACTTATGTTCCAATATAGTTTCTAGTAATGAAAGAAATACATATGAGTCTCCAGTTACAACAACATCTGCACTTTCTTCTGGATTTCTATTAAAATAATCCCAAGCTTGATATTTTCCATGAGGACCACCACCAACAATCAAAGGTCTTCTATCTCCAAGAGAATTTGCTTGATTTATTTTCCTATGAGCATCAGCTTCATGAATCTGCATACTACCAATTCCTAAAATTTGTGGGATTTCCCCATTTAATCTTGCATATCTAGCATCAAAATTAGGATTACTGGGCCCAAGAACTACTCTAGTATTAGTAAAACCAGCATCATGAAGCGAACCACCTATAGATCTAATTCCGTTATTTGGCATATATTTATCAGGCCCAACAAAAGGACCAACTCTAGTATTCATATCAAAAGCATAATAAGCAACAATAGGTAATTCAGGATCAGCCATACCACGTAGTCTATCTCTTAAACTAGTATAAGAATTAGCTGGAAGAAATGCACTATCTACCTTATTCCTTGTCTGAAGAGAAATACTAGCACCCCTCTGAGCGTGTTCACTCTCTCTTACCGAGGCAATCATTAATAGTTTACTATGATTTTCTCTATATAATACTTTTTAAATACACAAAAACATTTATAAACCATAAATCCAAATTATCCTTCATGTTAATCCCTATCAGGTGTATTTCATGCTCTAAGCCTATAGCTCACTTATGGGAGCAATACAACGAAGAATTAAAAAAAGGAAAAAAACCAAAAGAAGTATTAGACAACTTAGGCTTAGAAAGATACTGTTGCAGATCATTATTTTTATCTCACATAGACTTAATAGATACAATAGCTCAATTTAAAAAAGTATAAGGTAATAAAATGGATGGAATTATAATCAATTTCAGATTAGGGAAACAAACTAAATATAATAATCATATGATCATTAAAGTTCCTAAAATAGATAAAAAAGAAAAAACTAAAGAATTATTAGGAAAAAAAGTTACTTGGAAAAGCCCATCAGGTAAAGAAATAAAAGGAGAAATTAAAAGTAGCCATGGTAATTCAGGTTGTGTAAGAGCAATCTTTGAAAAAGGAATGCCAGGCCAATCAATAAGTCAAAAAGTAAACATAGAATAAAATGGCAGGATTAAGAAAAGGACATTGTTACAGTAGAATAAAAAGACCATATACTCGTAAGTCTAGAGTAAAAGGTAAAAGTTTCATAAAGGCTGTACCACAAAATAAAATAGTAAGATACTACATGGGTGATCAAAAAAAGAAATTTGATTACATAGTAAACTTGGTATCAAAAAAGGATGTGCAAATAAGGCATAACGCTTTAGAAAGTTGCAGAATGGTTGTTAATAGACAACTACATGAATTTTTAGGAATGGATTATTTATTTATTCTTAGGGTTTATCCTCATCATGTTCTTAGAGAAAACAAAATGTTAGTAGGTGCTGGTGCAGATAGAATGCAGAAGGGAATGCAAAAAGCATTTGGAAAAGCAATAGGCCTATCTGCTCAAGTAAAGAAAAAACAACCAGTATTCTCAGTTCTAACAAACAAAAAAAATATAGATTTAGCTAAATCAGCACTAAATAAAGCAAGACCAAGAATGCCAGGACAGTTCTCAATAGAATTAAAAGAAATTAAAAATTAAGCAGTTCTTCTTATTAACCTACCTTTATCATTGCGAATAGATTGAAGTATCATCTCTTCAACTTTAAGAATACTACTATCACTTCCTTCTAAATCAATATTCGGTACTTGACTATCCACATTAATCTCGTAAAAAACTTTAACTCCATATGGATCTATACAATATTCATATCTCTCAGCTAATAATAATTCTTTTATACTTCCAGAAATTAATCTTGATCCAGGAATCCCATTCATTAATCTTGTAAAAGACATAGGATCATAATAATCTTCAATATGATAATTTAAACTAAGAGTCATATTAAAAGCCAACTATTTACTTCCTTCACTCTTGATTTCTTGAGAACTCTCTTTCTGATTAACTTCTTCTTTTTTCTCTATACCTAAATCTTTTTCTAAACTATCACTACCATACTTGATTATTTTTAAATTTAATTGGGTAGTATGAGCCCCAATTGTATTACCTCTAACTGTTGTTCTTATTTTCTCTCCTTTTCTAACAATTCTTTTTCTTGTAACACCAACACCAGAGCCTAACAAAGCCCTCTTTCTACCAACTGTCTCTATATCAGATCTCATTGGAAAACCAGCATCATCAGAACCACCAGTTATTTGTAATTCATATCCTTTTAAACCAAATATCTCTCCTTGAACTTTGTCTCCAATCTTATTCCCAGATAAATCAACATCTAGGTTCTTAGGATAACTTCTCCCAGTTTTTCCATCATTTATAACTAATTTTAATCCAACCATTTAAACTCCCCACATAGGATTATTTTTTCTTTTAATTATAGCTATTTCTTTTAGCACCTCAATATCATCCCTATTTAAAAGCTTTTTCAATTTTTTAAGCTTTGTAAATTCCTCTTCTTTAATATCAGAATATAAAATAGTATCCTCATCTATATGCCTGCCAACTATAACTCCAGGTATAGATATAGCAACTTCTTTATTTCTTCCAGCTTCTTGTATATTCTCACTATCACTTTGCATACTTTTCACTTCACTACATTTACTTCCATCTTCTTTAATTAAAGCAACACTATTCCTTAATATACCACCAATTATTCTAACTCCAACAACTGCAGGGTTAGATTGTCTAAATATACAACCTCTCAATATTTGTATTTTGGCAGGATAAGTTACATCTTCTAGCTGTCTTGATTCCTGTAATCTACTTAATCTTTCTAGCCAACCTTCATAATCCTCAATAATTTTATATATAACATCATTGGTAATTACTTTAACTTCCTGAGCTTTAGCATTTTTTACATTAAAACCAAGTATAACCCTATTTTTTTCATCTTTTTCAGATTTAGCTTCAGAAATATCTGCCTTAGTTACATCTCCAAGACTTGCTTTCTTAATAGGAATATTCCTTTCTTTAAGTAATTGAGTTAAAGCTTCTAGTGAACCTAGAGTATCAGCCTTTATTATAATACCTTTAATATCAGTATTTATTAAAACTTCACCAATCTCCTGTTTTATTTCTTTTCTTATTCCATCAAGATTATTCCTAATAACAGCTAACGGCATTCCTGAAATTACATTATCTAATTCAGATGCAGATATCACAACACCTTCAGCAGCCGCAATTTCCTTTCTTGGAACTAATCTTCCTTTCTCTGATAAAAATAAACCTTTAACTTTCGTATTTATTGGTTCTCCTAATGTTCCAATTAAAACATTATCACCTTTTTTTATAGTTCCATCATAAATTATAACATCCAATATTTTACCTAAACCCTTTTCTTCTCTTATTTCCAAAATAGTTCCTTTAGCAGCACCAGAAGTTTCTAATTTTAATTCTTGCTCCAAATACCTTTGCGACAATCCAGCTAGAACCATTAATAATTCTTGTATCCCTTCTCCAGATTTAGCACTACATGGAACAATTGCAACTTGTTTTGTATAGTCATCAATTCTATCAAATCTATCAGAATTTAACCCTAATTCAGCTAATTTCTCAACAATTTTATATAATTTAGTTTCAACTACCTCTAGAACATTCTGAGATTGTGCATTAATATTTTTTATTAACCCATCTGTTCTTTTACTCCATCCTGATATAGAATCAATTTTGTTTAATGCAATTATAAACGGAGTTTTATAATTCTTAAGTATCTCAATAGACTCAACTGTCTGTGGCATAACTCCTTCTTTAATATCTATAACTAATATAGCAATATCCGCAAGATTGCCTCCTCTTTTTCTTAAATTATTAAAAGCAGCATGACCAGGAGAATCTAAAAACAATATCCCAGGAATAGTTACATCTATACCCAATTTATTTATTAAATTACCAACCATTTTTTTTAATTGATTTAACGATAAATTATAAGACTTTAAAGTCTGAGTAATACCGCCAGCTTCTTTACTTGTAATAGAGATCTCCCTAATTTTTTCTAATATACTACTTTTTCCATGATCTACATGTCCACATAATAGGACAATTGGTTGTCTTATTGCCATAAACTAAGAACAAGTAAACTTAATTTTTAAAGGTTTTGGGTTAGAACTAGGTTGTTATTTTGTTACTTTCATTTGTATTATGCCTATTCTCATGCTGTCCTTCTATATCCCTTCGTTTCTCCAAATTTTCACGCATTCTAAATGATTCATTAGGACTCGTCTTTCGAAACCATCTTTGTTCTATGTCTTTAATTATTCTAACCAGTTCACTTATAGAAGGATACGCACCACTCTCAGTTAACAAACCATGTAATAGCTTTTTATTAACATCTAAGAGATTTTTTGTATCATACAACTCGCTTTTTTGCACTGCAGTTTGGTATTTACCAAGGTGGTGGTGTTGTAACATAGACTGAGCTCCAGACATTCTTAAAAGAGCCCATATGCCTGAATTAACTATCTCATCATGATCTAATCTAGCATTTGATAGAAGACCTAATCTATCTGTTAAGGCAATATCAAATCCATTAACAACAGGATCAAATACAATTATCGCAGGATCTATTGCCCTAGCTGCATACGCAATCTTTTCATAGTCAATAAATCCAACCCTACCATCTCTAATAAGAATATTTGGTGATCTTAAATCAAAATGAACTACACTTATCTTATCCTGATTAGTATGAAGCTTAGACAGACTTTTTGAAAATAGACCCAATTCACTTCTAGCTTTATAAGTCGCTTCAATGAAATCTTCAGCTCTGTCCATATACCTCATTGCCTCTTCCGAATCCTCACTAATTATCCTACCAGACGGTTCTATAAGTTTTCTCTGTATATAATATTCCATCATATGAAATGCCCGCAAGTATTTATGAACCCTCTCCTTAAAATATCTTGCAGGAAACTCATTTATTTTTGACTTACCATTTTTATCAAAGAAAATAGCTTCGTCCAATGATAATTCTCCAGAATCTTTATCTTTTCTTTCCCTTTGGAAATCAGATGTTGCTCTTCCAGAATGCTCAATAGTAAGTTCAATTGCCTTAGATAAGTATCCTTTAACTTCTTCTCTAATTCTACCTCTCTGTTGTTCATCTCCTCCTACATAAAATTCATATAATGAAATTAATTTATCCTCTAAAGTTTCATTTTTATCACTATCCTGCCACTTTTCCATCACCAACATATTATGTTGAGGTATATAATCATACACTTCTATATCACCAAAATATGAAAGAAAATGAGCATCTTGTCCAATAGGATCATCAACCAGTCTTATAAATTTGGCTTTATCAAATTGATCATAAAGCACACGACGAGGAGCTATAAATCTTTTAACTTTTAATTCACGAATTGGTTTAGAGCCACCACCATTAATTCCATTTAAACTCAAGATAATATCATATGTTTCAGTTTCTTGAACACTTCTAGCAGGAGTAGTATTAACAACATAAAATTCAAAATCAGGTGATAAATTCCATCCATTCTTCTTTCCTAATCTAACAAAGTAAGCTCTATTTATACCATAACGTTCAAAGTTCCTTTTCAATGATGGCATATCACTCATATTATCAAGTTCTCCTAATTTGACTTTTTAAAGTTTACCTTTTAATTATATGAATATACTTTGATTATAGCATGCGTATGATTTAATAAATTTTTTAACTTTTCAATCATATGAGGCACACATCTTGTTTTATAGTTCTTATTCAGAAAGTCTTCTAATTTTTTCATTAATAAATCCCTATTAGATGCTTGATTTAAAAGGATAGTTTTATCCCTCTTATAAATAGCACTCATTGTATCTAGATAAAGTTTTTCAAGTTGAGTGTAAACCTCCATCAATTCATCAAGCCTATTTTTGGGTAATTTTGATTCCTTATAATAACGAACAAATCTCTTTACTTCATCACCTATTTTTTCTAAACTTTCGACCATACTCCAAATCTTAAAATAGTCTACTACTTCATAATCCCCTTTACTACTTGGATTCTCCATATAATACCTACTAGCTCTATATGCTAATATAGTCAATCTATTAATATCTTTATCACGATTCATTAAGCTAGAATAAATTGTTTCCTTCTTTATAACTTCCTTAGCATCTGACATCATGGCTCTTAAAATTATATCAATTCTCCTTATAATATTGTCAATAGATAAAGTTTTAACATTTAAAAAATCTCTAGCAATAATACCATTTTGAGTCTCCTCAATTATTTCAACAGCTAGCAAATTATGAACAAATTCTCTTAGTTGTGGTGAATATTTGTCAATATCTTTTCCAATAATTTTTATGATTCTATTATTATTAACATAAGCGGAGACTATCTCTCTTTGGACAGAATGTAATGATTTCTTATCAATTTCTACAATAGCCTCTTTCAATTCTTCCTTTTTTTCTTTTATCTGTGGTGTCAGGACCAATTCACTATTCCCATTCTCCTCTAAATAAATTAAATCACCCTTATTCAAATTATTTTTCTTAAGCCAGACTC
>JBBSWZ010000016.1:0-7555 GCA_038046025.1 Nanobdellota archaeon
ACTACAGGTACTCCTATAACTGTTTTTGAAAAAATTAATGAATTAGGTAATGGTGAAACTACAATTATTAATTTTAATTTAGGTAGCGGAACTATTATTTTTGGATTTCCTGAAAGTGTTAATGAATTAAAACTAGGTAGAATGCCTATGGTAATATTAGTGCAAAAGGCTCCTGTAGGAGATCCCTATCCTGTTATAAGAGATAAAGTTTTAGTATCTTATGTTGATAAGGTCAATAAGCCTTTAATATGTGAAAATGAAGCTTGTGTTTGCGGATGTAAGCCTAATTTTCCACCTGAAAAGATAGAATTTTTTACAAAGATTGATGAAATATGCAAAGAAAATACATTAAAGTGCCAGAAATTAGATGATGTTGAAAATTTCAAAAGTAAATCGTTTATTAGTGAGAGTAGTGTGTATAACTTTAATTCAAATGGTATTATAGTACAAAATGAAGAAGTAAATCCAGAAAATCATTTTGTGATGTTGAATGATCCTACTGGTGAAATGGAAAAGATAGTTCTAATAATTAGAAAAGAAAGCAAGAATATATTTATAAGTTAGAAGGATATTCTATTTTTTATGGATAGTCAAGTTTTAATAAAGCATTTTTGGATTGTTTTGGCTATTGTTGTATTTATGATTTTTTTTACAAGAATAGAAGCTTTTAAGAGTACAGATAAAGATGCTTTTAATGATTTTAAATCTGATTTTTATGCTAAAGATATTGCTTTATTAGTTAATAGGATGATTTCAAGTGAAGCTGATTCTATTTTTGTTGAGTATAAATTAGATGTAGATTTTGACGCCGAATTAGATAAAAATGAAGTTGTTATTAAATATAAGAATTTTAAACAGAGTAGTCATATTATTGTAGGAGATTTTAGTAAAATTTCATTTGAAAAAGTTGCTGAAGGAGTTTTAATAAAGAAAAATGAATAAAAAAGGGGATTTTTTTGTAAGTTATGAAATGGTTCTAAGTATTTCTAGGATTTTTGTTTTGATAGTATTTGCTTTAGGGATGTCAGTTCTTATCGGTTCTCAAGTAGATAAGGAAGTTACTTCTAGAGATTTAGAAGCACAAGAATATTTTAATTCTTTAATAACTTGTGGAACTACAAATCATATCATTGATGAGTCTAAATTAAATAATCTAGATAATTGTTTAAAAACTGATAGATATGGTGCTGAAATTGAATTTAAGGATAAGAAAGTTATTGTAAACAAAGATAAGTTTGGTAATTTGTTTGGATTATGTAACACTAAGGGTTTTTTTTGCCAAGAGATTTTGTATTTTGATGGTATAAATAAATTAAATGCTAATATATTGGTGGTGAAAAATGAATAAGCCTTTCTTAAAAAGAAAGATGGATAATAAGGGATTAGCAGAACCTTTAGCTATTATAATGTCTATTATTTTGATTTTTGTGGTATTTATGCTAGGGTTTGTTCTTTTTTGGGCTGCTGGAGGTAGTCAAGATACTACAAAAATAGGTTCTGGCGAATTTTATGATAGCTATAAAGAGTGGATAAATATTGAGCTTAATCAGGATATTTTATTGTCATTATTAGATTTAGGTACAGAATATGGAAGTTTAAGCGATTTAATTGCTGGTAGGAATCAAGAGAAAATTGATAATGAAATTGAAAAAATACAGAATAAAATAAAAGAAGATACTGGAAGGAATGTTGTTATAGAAGTTTCTTATGGTGATTCAGATATAATCCATTCAAGAGCAATGGTTTCATTTCCCGATGTTAATAATGGGAAAGTCACAGTTTCAATCAAAGAGAAAGATGAATAAAAAAGGACAAATAATACCAATAATTGCAATTTTGAGTATTTTTTTAGTTAGCTATGCTTTTTATGTTTTAGTTATATTAGGTAATGCCCCTGCAAATTGGTATATTGGTGAACATAGTACTAAATGGTTAGTTCAGAAAGAAGTAAAGTTAAAAGAAATTGATTTTTATTATGAACAAGGATTTAGAAATGCTATTTTTAGAACTATTGAAGAAATAAGTGATGGTGGTGGCAAAAGAGATTCTTTATGGGATGAGAATCCTTATCCCGATGTAATAAATGTTTTTAAGAATACTTTAGAAAAGGATTTTAGAATTTATTTAGACAAGGCAGAATTTGAAGCTGAATATGGAATCGTTTTGCCTAAAGATTTTGAGATAATTATTGATAATAATAAAATAAAATTAAATTTTAAAGATGAATTAATACTAAAAGATAAGGCCTTAGATGAAGATTACTTGGATTTTAGTGATAAAACTGATAGAACTTATGAGGATGATTTAATAACGATTTCTAAAAAATTGAGTTATGAGTATGATAAATTCAGTTTAAGCGTTTTTGAAAGAATGTATAATGAGTTTTCAAAATCTAATGAATGTGTAGAGAAAAGTAATAATTTTAAAAATATACAATGTCAGGATAATTGTATAGGTGGGGAAGCAAGTTTATCGTATAAAATTCCATTAAATAGGGTTGGTTTTGTTGAACCTTTAGTGAGATTTAAGATTCCTAAAAAATGCTAATACTAAAAAACCATAATGTTTTAATATAAGTTATTGTTTTAGATTAAAAATGTTTAATATTAGTTATGAAGATATTATAAATAAAATAAAAGAGGAAAAAGATCTTTCTGAGGAAGAGATCAAGATTAAAGTTAAAGAAAAATTAACTAAACTTTCTGATTTAATCAGTAAAGAAGGTGCTGCACATATAGTTGCGAATGAATTAGGTGTTAAATTATTTAATATTTCTAAAGAATTGAAGGTTGAAGGGTTAATAAGTGGTATGAATAATGTCATTATAACTGGGAAAGTTGTGCAAGTAAATCCTGTTGTTGAATTTAAGAAAGAAAATAGAGAGGGAAAAGTCGGAAGTTTTGTTATAGGTGATGAAACTGGGGTAATTAGAGTTGCTTTTTGGGATACTAATCATATTAAGTTTATTGAAGATCGAAAAATTAAAGAAGGTAGTATCTTAAAAATTAGTAATGCTTATGTTAAGTCTAATAATGGGTTTAAGGAATTACATGTTGGTAATAGGGGTGATGTTGAGATAGATCCGAGTGGGATAGAAATAGAGGTGCAGGACAAGCCAAGTTTTGATTTTGTAAGGAAGAAAATTACTGAGTTAAGTGAGGGAGAGAGTAATGTTGGGATTTTAGGAACCATTGTGCAAGTGTTTGAGCCAAGATTTTACGAAGCTTGTCCTGAATGTAATAAAAAATTAGAGAATAGTAATGGTAAATTTAGTTGTAAGCAGCATGGTCAGGTAAGTGAAGTATTAGTCCCAATATTAAATGTTTTTTTAGATGATGGTACTGATAACATCAGAGTTGTAGCTTTTAGAAATCAGGCTGAGAGATTATTAAATTTGGATTTAAGTAAGATATTAGAATTCAGAGAAAATCCTGAAAGTTTTAATAATATTCGTGATGAGATCTTAGGGAAGCAATTAGTAATTGTTGGAAGAGTAATTAAGAATGAGATGTTTGATAGAAAAGAGCTAATGGCTCAGAGAATAATTGAGGTTAAACCAGAGGAATTAGTTAAAGAGTTGGAGAATGCTTGATATAGATATAATAACTGGGATATTTTCTAATTATAAGTCATGGTTGTTTTTAATATTCGCATTATTTGTTTGGATTACTCCTTTGCATCTTGCTGTAAAAGTTGTTGGTGGAAATACTAATGTACTGAAAAGTTTAGGATATTCTATCTTAAGTGCCTTTATTCATTTAGTGTCTATTTTATTGCTAAGTTTTGTTAAATTAGGTGAATATGGAATTATTTTGGGGTTTTTGATCA
The DNA here is from genome assembly GCA_038046025.1 of Nanobdellota archaeon. Lineage (GTDB taxonomy): Archaea > Nanobdellota > Nanobdellia > SCGC-AAA011-G17 > JACPIM01 > JACPIM01. The sequence goes on from JBBSWZ010000016.1 coordinate 3,829, forward strand.
CTGTTTATTATTATTCTAGGAAGTTTTATGTGAATTTATTTGGTGCTATCTTAATATTATTCTTCCAATATGTTTTTGGAATAATCGTAAGTTTTATAATTAATTACTTAGGTATTATATCTGTAAAAGAAGCTTTACAAAATATAGGGGTGGAAATATAAGGATTGCGTCCTTATCTACCTTAAAAATATAATCTCTGGGAGAGAAAAAATGGATATGTGGAAATGGGTGTTGTTGATAGTTGTGTTACTTGGGTTGTTATGGTGGTATAGACCTGAATACTTTTATTTAATTAAGGACAACTTCTGTAATTTAATTGGAGTTTGTTGATGGCTTATGAAGTTTTAATTTTAGTAGTTCTATTAATTTTAGTTTTTTTATTGTATTTTAATTTAAGGAAGAAATATAATGAATTGGAAGAAGATTATGAAGATTTGCAGTTTGATATTAAAAGCATGCATGTGAAGCATGGAAAGACATGGGAAGCTTTTGTTCCTTTTATGGAAAATTATCCTGGCGAGAAAGGAAATAGTGTTTTTTTAGGTAATCCTGTAGATTTTATTAGTTTTGATGATGACTTCGTTAAATTTATTGAAGTGAAGACTGGGAAAAGTCAATTAAATGAGAAACAAAAAAGAGTTAAAGATTTGATTGAGAATAGAAAAGTTAAGTGGTATGAGTTAAGGTATGAGAAATAAAGACTATTTTTTGCTGTCTCTGCCTTTGTGCCACTGAAAATGGCCATGCATTTTTTTATCAACACTAGAAATCTTATTATTTAGGTGAATTAAGTAACCTCCAATTCCAAAGCTAACTATTAAATTAAAAATTACCATTGTTAGTAATAGAGTTGAAGACATACTTATCTCCTTAATTTGGTTTATTTAGTAAATATTTTATTGATTTATATTCTCTAAAATATATTTTCTACCCAACGGACAACGGACAACCGCGCGTAGGGTTTATAAATAAGTTCTGCTTTATAGGTTATAAGTCTCGTGAAAAAGGTTCCGAAGAGGGAGACTATTTGGTTCTTTTTATGAGACTATGTTAAAATGTGGTCAAAACATGAGGTTAATGCATTGAAGAATAATTATTTGAACAGAGGAGAGGATTATATCTCTAAAATCATTAATAAGTCTCCTAATGCTATTCGAATAAAAGCTGGTCGTTTAGGTATTGGTAAACTTGCACAAAGAGAAAAAATTAGGCTGTCTGATATGGAAGAACAAGTTATACTTGGTGGGCTGCTTGGTGATCTGTATTGTAGGATCAAAAAAACTTGTAAAAATGCACAAATTGAAGGTGCACATTGTAAGAAACAAGAGCCCTACTTGCTTTGGAAGTTAAATTTGTTGAAAAGTTTATCATTTAATTTGAGGAGAACTAAGTTAGATGCTTTATTCTTTGAAAGTAGAATCTACCCCTGTTTAAATTATTATCATAGATTGTTCTATCCCAAGGGTAAGAAACAAATAAAGCCTGAAATTTTAGATAAAGTAAGTGAATTTGGACTTGCTATTTGGTATATGGATGATGGTTCTTATAGCAGACGAGATAAAAATTGTAATTTATATACGAATGGTTTTACACCAGCTGAGAATTTATTAATAAAAAAATGGTTTGGGAGTAGATGGGATATTTTTCCTTCTATTTATATACATAAGGAAACAAAGAGATACCCCGGAAAGGAATGGCACTTTTTGCATTTTAAAAGGCTTGAGACTAAAAAATTAATTAATATTATCAAAAATTATATTCATCCATCTATGAAATATAAGATTGGAGTTTTTAACTGAAATAAAATGGGAAACCAAAATAGGAGGTGCCTAAAATGGTACAAAATATGCCTGTAAAAAAATTCAGAATCGGGAATGTAGATTCTGCTGTATGGGAAAACAAGAGAAAGATAAATGGAGATGAAGTTACTTTTAGAACTGTTAGTTTATCTAGGAGTTTTAAGAAGAAGGATGAAGATATATGGAGAAGTGAAGTGATTAATTTAAGAAGACAAGATATTCCTAAAATTATGGCTGTTTTAAGAAAAGCTGAAGATTATTTGTTTTTTGATGCAGGTCATGAGGGACAAGATGAAGGTGAGAATGATGGATAAGAATGTTCTAGAACAACCATTTAAAAAAACGTTGGCGGAAAAGATTTCTGGAAAAGAAGAGAAAAAACAAGATGGTGTATCTATTCAAACTAAAAAAGAATTTAAAGTTGAGGATTTACCTGGTGTTGGAGCAGCGACTGCTGAAAAATTAAGAGAAGCAGGTTTTGATACTTTAATGAGTATTGCTGTAGCTAGTCCTGGTGAGATAGTTGAGACTGCTGGTGTTGGTGAAGCTGTTGCTAGGAAGATAATTAATGTTGCTAGGAGTAAACTAGATATGGGATTTGAGGATGGAGTTGATTTATTAAAGAAGAGAGAACAAGTGATTAAAATAACTACTGGAAGTAAGGCTTTAAATGCTTTATTTGGTGGTGGAATTGAGACTGGTGCCATAACTGAAGTTTATGGAGCTTATGGTTCTGGAAAAACTAGTATTGCTCATCAATTAGCAGTTAGTGTCCAATTACCTAAAGACAAAGGAGGAGCAAGCGGGATGGCTATTTGGGTTGATACTGAGGGCACTCTAAGACCAGAGTTTATAGAAAAGATAGCTAAAGCAAATAATTTGGATTCTGAGAAAGCATTAAAGAATTTTAGAGGTAGTAGAGCTTTTAATAGTGATCATCAAATGTTAATGGTTCAAAAAATAGAGGAATTGATTAAACAAGGATTACCAGTTAAACTAGTTATTATTGATTCTGTGATGAGTCATTTTAGAAGTGAATTTGTTGGTAGAGGAACTCTAGCAGATAGGCAACAAAAATTGAATAAACATGTTCATGAATTGTTGAAATTAGCACATAACTATAATATAGCAGTGTATATTACTAATCAGGTTATGGCTAAACCAGATATGTTTTTTGGTGATCCTACAGAGGCTGTTGGTGGTCATGTATTGCATCATGCTTCTACGTATAGATGTTATTTACGAAGGGGTAAGAAAGGTAGTAGAGTTGCTAAACTTGTTGATGCTCCTGCAATGCCAGACTCTGAAACAATATTTGTTATAACAGATGAGGGTATAAAAGATATTTAATTTTCTTTTATTATTCCATCTATTTTTTTAAATATTTTTTTATTATCCTCTTTTGGATATTTTTTTAAGTAAGGATAAGCTTTTCTATAAATTAGGACTAAAACTTTGTGATTTTTACCATTAATATTTAATAAAAAATAAAAATTATTTCTTTAGTATTGAATCTACAGAGAATTTACCTGCTCCATAAGCTATTAATACTAAAAATGCTGCGAAGAATAAAACAGCTGGTTCTCCTCCATTTGCAAGAGGACTTAGTCCTTTAGTGATATGAACCATGAAGTAAGCAATTAACATCTCTACTGCAGTTATTAGTGCGACATATCTTGTTAATAACCCTATCAAAATTAAGGCTCCTCCAAGAACTTCAATTACCATGGCTAAACCAAATAGACTTACTAATTCTATATTGCCTCCAATAACTCCTTGAAGTTTTTGATATCCATGTAAAAAGAATACCAAACCAATTATAACTCTGAATACAACATAAAAAGAATTAGAGTGTTTTTTGAAAAAGTTTTCCATAATGTTAACCCCCTGTTTGATTTAATATTTTTAAGTATAGGTTATTTTTAAAT
>JBBSWZ010000017.1:0-13225 GCA_038046025.1 Nanobdellota archaeon
GTTAGTGCCTGAATTTCTGCTTTAGCATCCAATTTCTTCATAGTCATAAATTCTATCTGCCATTCTTTGTTATTCTTAAACCATTCATAATTAGAAACTTGTTTAATTCTAGCTTTATCTGTATCTTTCATCTTAATCAAATGTTTTTGCAGTCCATATTTTTCAATATCTTTAGAGGTAATCCCTAAATATCTAACACTCGGTATAGTTAATTTCCCACTAGCATGAGCTAAATTAATGCTCCCATACTTAATAACAGAATAAATATACGCACCATAAATATCCCAATCAGCCAATACATAAATAGGAATCTTATATCCCTCATATAACCTCTGTAATAATCTTCTAATTCCTCTAGTAGTTTGTCCTTGAGAACTCATAATAATGCATTTTTCCTTATCCCAAAACTTATCTTCATGTAATCTCTCCCACACAGCAGCTTTCTCCATATATAAAACATATTTAGCAGTTACTTTTTTAAATTTAATATCTTCAACATTACTAGGAATACTCCATCCTCCACTTCCCATCTTACTCCAATCAATTATATCTCCTCTATCTTCAATAACAACCCTCCCAGCGACACTTCCCATTTTATTAGCATTAATATTCAATTGCTCTCTAGATTGATCAGTAATCAACTCTAAATCTTCAATACAAGAATCAGATTCAGTTTGCTCATCAACTAAATTAACCTTAGTTCCAGGAATTGTTCTCTTAATCATATAAAAGACATCCCTTAAACTAGCATGTTTTCCTTCCTTACTCAAATTTTTACTAACACTAGCAACTTCTATAGTTTGTAAAAACTTTTTAGCATGTGCAACATTAAAGAAAATTCTTTGAGCCATTTTTCTTCCTAAAGCTAAAGTCTTACTTTTCTTATCAAAAACAACATTACTCAAAGCTCTAACTGGCAAATCAACTACAGGTCCTTTACCCTTGTTTATTTGTTTAACTAAACCAACACCTAAATTCTTTAATCTCTCACTTACATTTTCTTTTTTTGCCATTTTATTTTAATTTAGTTTGTTTTTCTTTTCCGCCAACGCTTTTTCTAAAAGGGTTAGTTTGTTTTTCATTCTTTTCTTCACGAGCTCCAGGAGTTAAAAGTAATTTATCCTCTTCCTGTAAGTTATTACCTAAAATATATTTCATACTTTTCTTTAAGATCTTACTTAAATTTTGTTCAATTTTATTTTTACTTTCACCACTTAAATTAGCTAAAGCACTACTTAACTCAGGAATATATTTCTCAAATAAATCTGCTCTCTCCTGTTGCTCTTTAGCTCTAACAGTCTTTCTAATAAAACTTCCTAATCTTCTTCCAATTTCCTGCAAAGCTAATTTTATTTCCTTAATAATCTCAGGATAATGCGCAATAGCTTCTTTAGCTTCACTTGTAAAAGGAACCCATACGCTTGCAATATGAACTAATATAACAACAGGACCAATAGGCAAGGCCCCTTTACTCTGACTTAATCCATAATTTCTCCAAGCAGTATTTATAACACTTCTAGTTATTGCTCCTGCGCTTTGTTGATATTGTAAAGGAACTTTATTTGCAAATCTTATTAATCTAATTAATTTATCAGGATTAGCATTTAACTCTCCACCATAAACAATACCAGCTTCAATTTGGAATGGAAATCCTCTATAAACGCTTGGTTTTCTAGTTATAACTGAATAAAATTCAGCCTTAATTTCTTTTTTCAAACCCTTCAATAAGGCTTCTTCACCAATAGGACTCAAACAATTTAATGGGGGACTACTTATCTTAGTATTTCTAATTGCAGTTATCAAAGCCTCTACATGATCCTGATTAACTTGTCCAGGTTGTATTTTAAAATCAACTTTAGCTTTATCACAAATTTCTTTAGCTATTTTACTCGAGACCCTCGAAAACTCTTTTTCAAAAAAACCTTGCAAATTTCTTGCCTTAGTATTTTTCAGCATTCTTAATAAAATACCTATCTCAATACCATAAGGATGTGGTTTTATTTCTTTAGGCTCTTTAGGCAATTCATTAACAACCCTCGGAAAATCAATTTTTTTCTTTTCAGGATCTGTATACACTAAATGTAAATGAGGATTGGCAATAGCAGTCTGCTTCAAATATTCATCAACACTTTGCCTTCCTTTTTGATATTTTCCTTCTAATTCAATCTCAACTTTTGTTCCATGGTCTAAAACAAAATCAGCCTCCTCATCTTTCAAAATTTCAGGTTCATTTTTATGGATATCAATCCTCAACTCATAATAATGTGCTGGTTTATTTTTACCAATTTTAGAAATTATTTTAGCAGCTTTCCCGGTAGTTAATTGTCCATATAAAACACTGGCACTTACACCAATACCTTGCTGACCTCTACTTTGCTGCATCCTAAAAAACTTACTTCCATATAACAATTTAGCAAAAACCTTAGGTATTTGTTCTTTAACAATTCCAGGACCATTATCTTGAACAGAAACTATAAACCTATTCTCTTTAACCTGTTTTATCTCAACTTTAATTTCTGGCAGCACTTTCATTTCTTCAGCTGCATCTAAACTATTATCAACTAACTCTTTAATCGTAGTACTTAAAGCTCTTAAAGGATTATCAAATCCTAATAAATGCCTATTTTTTTCAAAAAAAGCTGCAACAGAAATTTCCCTTTGTGCTAAAGCCAATTCTTCTGCTCTATGTTTCGCCATTTTTTAAGATAAAAATAACCTTCAATTTATAAAACTTATTATTTTTTACATAAGACTTAAATAATTCAAATACAACATTACCAAATAAAATGGAAGAAACTAAATTTCATACAGACTATCAAACTGAATCAGGTTCCGTATACGTTCAAACTAGAAATGGATTAAGAACGTCTTGGACTAAACACTCTAAAAGTACACACGAAAATTTAGAAGAAGCAATTTATGTATCTATGGACTTTTTAAAGAATTTATGGAATGACAAAGACAAACAGTTTCATTTAGACAAATTAAATTTTGAAAAGGCACGAAGACAAAATTTTCAAGGTCTTGGTGGAGTAATAATATATCTCCTAAAAAATAAAACCCGGGGGCGTAGTTCAAGAGTGAAAAAGATCAAATCAGACAAGGACCTCCTAGACTTCAATGAGATAGACGAACCAGAGATAGAAGGTATGCCTTAGATGGAATATAAACCTTTATCAAGAGAAGAACTACTTAAACAAGGTTATTGTTGTGGCTCTGGATGTACAAATTGTCCCTATGAACCTAAGCATAAAAAGGATTCTACTAAAATAAATAAATTTATATAATTGAGATAGCTACAATAATCTATGGCAATATCACTAGAATTCGGAACAATCAAAATAGTATTATTAATATTTTCCATCCTATTACTTTTTCTTGCCTTTCATCCTTTTATTGTAAACTATTATCCTCCTCTCAAAATGATTAACATGGACATTAGGAACTATATCCTAATCTTATTAGCAATCATACAAATAGTTTATGTATTTAGAATGAGAAGACCACGCGTTACATAATTATTTCTCTTTTAATTTCTTCATCTCATTCTCTAAAAAACCATAAACATTTCCATGAGGACTCCCTGCAAGCAATTTCTCAACACCTTCCCTAGCAATATGAATGACGTCACTTTTACCAATTAAAGAAGCTGTTCTTCCATAAATAACAAAATCACAACCAGTTAATCTCTCAATTATTTTTCTAGCTTTTCCCTTACTACCAATAACCCTAGCCTTTATTCTTTTAAATTTTTTAACATTACTCCCACAAAAATCTCTAATATCTATAACTTCCAAAATATAAGCCTCATTAATTAAGTTCAAAGCAACTAATGGATTAAATCCTCTACCTATAGCCTTAACAATTTTCTCAGAAATATATCCTTCTAAACCTTCACCATAGATTATAACATCTCCTTCTTTAGAAATATCTAATTTACACTTGACACTTCTCTCAATTAGCCTCTTAGTTTCTCCTTTCTTACCAATAAGAACAGCTACCCTTGCCTTTGGAATTTTCAGCTCATACATTTTTCTAAAAAATCTTTTGTGAACCTAACACTTTTCTAAAGAGTTAGAATTCTTCAACTTCTAATTGCTTAAGATATCCATTCTTTTTCAACCAACTTACCTGACTTGGTCTATACTTAAATATTACATCTCCTTTATCATCACCACCAAATTCCCATGGTTCTATCAATAAAACATCTCCCTCTCTAACCCACAACTTTCTTTTTAATCTCCCAGGAACTCTGCAAACCCTAGTTTTTCCATCCATACCTCTTACTTTCATTCTACTCCCACCTAACCGAGATTCCAAAATTCCAATAACTTGATTATCCCTAGGTAATTTTGTTCTTCTAATTTCTATTTGTTCCTGATCTCCCTCGCTCAAATTACTTTTGTTCTTCCCAAAACTTGGCTTATTATTCATTTTTTAGTCTAAAACAGACAGTAACCCTATATAAATTTTTACTACTCATTCTATCCTTACCAAAAAGCTTCTTACTTTCCTTTAACTCACCATTATAACTTTTTTTAAGTTTTTTTCCTACGATTCTAGCAAATTTATTAGAGCTTACATATATATCAATCCCATCTTTAACTTTAACTTGCTTTGAGATATAAATATTATACTTTCTAGCCTGATTTTCAATAAAGTTCATGATTTCTTGATGATAGGGTCTAATCTGTATCTTTCCTTCATAATAGTCAGAGTGTAACTGCTTGTGCATGTTTAACTTCTCCAATATTAATTATATTTTCTTCCTTAATCATTTTTAATTTTAATGCAAGATTTATACTATTTTCACCAACAATATTTAAATTATTACTCTCCTTCATAATTTTTTCAATTTTATCTTCATTTAATTCTTCACCATTATAAAAGTGTTCACTTACTTTTAATTCATATTTTCCGTCAGAAAATACTTTTCCAAGTAATTCCTTATCACAAATAGCAACAATTTCACTTGAACCTTTATGAATTTTAACTAATATTCCCATTATATACTTGACCTTAAAGGATGCCTAGCACCACAAGCAGTACATTTTAAGAAAACAAATCTATCTTCCTTAACTATTTTAGTATCTGGCTTCCCGCATTCCTTACATAAAACAAAGTCTTTAGCATATTGTTCAATTTTTTGATTAATAAAATCAGCATTTATTTTTCTACCCAAAACTAATCTTTGTCCATCAACTGATGCTGGCGTAGCCAACTCTTTTTGTAAATATTTCAATAATTGTTCACTTTCTCTTCCAAAGCTTTTAACTATACTCATAAAGTTATTAACAATAGTCTTACTTCCTTGTATATGGCCTTGAACTTTAGGTATTTCAAATCTTTCCTTACTAACAGAAATCTCAGGTAAATTTTCCTTTGCTTTCTTTAATAATTTCTCATATTCCACAAACAATAACAGAAAAAAAGGGTTTATAAGGATTTACCCTTATTTTTTGAAGGTTTTAATATCGAGTTAATCTATGCATAACACGATTAGAGAAAGTTCTCAAAAAAAGAGATGCTTGTCTTAACTCTTGTTCATTCAAATAAACATCTTTCCCACCAGAGGACAAAGTTTGATATAACCTATCATAAAACTCTTTATCGTGTAAGGTATCAAAAACAGCAGCATCAAGTTTAGCACCAAAATATTCAGGTCTAACCATTGTTGCTAGCACACAAGGAAATGCCCTACTATTATGGAAAGTAGAACTTTGATCCATAGCCGATAACATATCAGCAATCCACAACGCATGTTCATTTTCAGGTTTGCTTATGACTTCTTTTTTAACTAATTTTTCAAGAATACGAGAGGCCGTGTTAAGTCTATAACTAACCCCAAATAGTCTACCATCTTCTACTAAATCAACGCTTATCATAAAAATAAGATAAAAAACCAATTTATATATTTTTATATTCTCTCAAATCACTTTCAGATAATTTGGCTTAGGTTGATATATCTCGCCTTCTCTTAATAATTCTTTAATAATACTCTCAACCTCTTTCTCATCTATTTCAAGACCATCAAAAAGATCATCATAGCTAATTTCATCTTTTTTACCTATAAATTTCAAAACTTTCTGTCTATTAGTTTGACTAGGTTCATTCGCACTTTCTTCCTTAACAATAATACCAAGCGGGGTAGAATCTTGAACCTCAATCATAATCTTTTTCTCAGAAATATCTTTATTTTTTATTTTAGGAGGTTTACCATATAATTTTTCCAATTCCAATTTCCTAACTTTAGCCCAATTAGGATCTTCTAATTTTTTAACAACTTCTGGTATCACATATAACTCTTCAGAATACTCTCTAACTCTTCCAATTATATTAATTAAATCACCAATCTCTCTTTTACTTAAAATATTAATATCATCTCTCCAAGCCTTCAAATTTATGCTAGAAGTTCCATCATCAACAGTTAAAAAACCATAACTACTATCTTCATTTATATTTTTACTTACAACAGAAGCAATTAAATTTACTCTAGAAACTTTCAAATCATCTCGAACTAAAACATAATTAGGAGTCCATTCTCCTTCTTCCTTAACATATCTTCCATTAATAAGATCTGCTATCCAAACCTTAAATGCTGTTTGTCTTATTTGCACCATTTGTATAACTCAAGTTATCCTCTGTAAAAAACCACGTTTTGGTTGGAACACTTCACCTTCTCTACTTAATCTCATAATTACTTCCTCAACCTCTGATTCCTGAATATTCTTATTAGCTGCTTCTGCTATAATATCTTGCATAGGAATACTTTTTTTACCTAAACTTTTTTCCAAAGAACTAATTATTTCCTTAACAACTAATATCTTATTCCTCTGGGAAGCACTAATTCCTGTACTGATCCTATCAATATCTATCTTACCAGTCTCAGGATCTATACCAACCTCAATCAAACAGTACTTTAAAACTCTAATCGCTCTTTTAGCATCTTGTCCAGTTGCAATTTTACTTAGTCTCACTCTTGCACTTGCCTCACTTAACCTGACTAAGGCCTCCAATTGTCTAGCACTTATAGGTATTGGCCTAACCCCACCATCACTTCCACTTTCACTATTCCTTAAATTAACATAAAAATCTTTAATTTCTTTCATTGCAACATCGTCCAATTTAGGATTAACTTTTTGTCTAACATAAGAAATATATTTCTTCAATAATCTCCTATCAATAACTGGTTGAGCCCATTTAGAATCTGTAGTCAACCTCAAAATATGGCCAGCAATTTTTTCATCAGTATCTTTATTTGGTATATCTCTAACAGGGAAAATTAAGTCAAATCTATTTATCAAGGCAGGAGGTAAATCTATTTGTGCAGCCACAGATTGAAATGGATCAAATCTGCCCAATTTAGGATTTGCAGCAGCTAAGACCGTGGTTTCAGCTCTTAAAGTTGCTTGTATATTAGCCTTTGAAATAGTGACAGTTTGCTGCGCAAGTCCCTCATGTAATGCACTAGTATCTTCTTCTTTCATTTTATCCAACTCATCTAAACAACAAAATCCTTTATTAGCAAGCACCAAAGCACCAGCTTCTAAGGCCCATCCTTTCAAAAATTCATCCCTAACAACACTTGCAGTTATACCAGCACCTGAAGCGCCTCTTCCGGCAACATATCTAGCTTTTGGAGCAGCTCGACTTAAATAAGTTAAAAAAGTTGATTTTGCAGCCCCAGGATCACCAACCAATAAAACATGAATATCTCCCTTAACTCTAGTCCCATCCTCTCTTTCTTTCTTAACCCCACCCATTAATTGTAAAACTAAGGCTTCTTTTATGACATCATGACCATATATAGAAGGAGCAATACTATCTCTTAATTTTTGATATACTTTAGGATCTCTAGCTAACTCCAAAATTCTCTCTTCATCTTCTTTATCAATTTCAATTTCTTCAAAACTTTCTTCAACAGGCTCAATAAAAACAGATTCCATCATAAGATCAAACCTAATTGATTGCGCACCAGTTTTTAAAAAGACAGGTACTTCTTTGAGAAAACCAGTAACTCTAACCAGACTACCGGGAGTAGTTTTTTTCTCCATGATAGGTTCAACTAAATCTTCCTTCAAAAATACATTAATCCTTTTTGGCTGCTCTCCTCCTTCCAAACTTTCAGGACTTTCCTCTAAAACTAATCTTTGAGCATCTACTAAATCTTTACTTAATAATCTAAACTTACCTCGTCTACCACAACTACATCTATTAGGCTCTTTAAACTTTGTATCAACTTGCAAAATAGAGATATTATTACCACAGCTAGGACATTCAAATTTAGCACTCACTACTTGAGGTCTAACATCGCTTGCTTGTCTTACAATTCCATCTAAACTAACTAATCTCTCCAAATGTTCACTTCTAATATCCTTAATTACCAATTTCTCAGACAAGGGCAGATTTCTTATCCTTAACTTTACTTTTTCTCCTCCAGAAATATCAAAACCTCCTATAGCTAATTCACCTGCTTTCAAGGTATCTTCTGGCTCGCTTAATAATTGTTCAGCCAAATCAGGATCAAATCTACTTAATTCAGAAAAATCTACAATCAATGCTCTCCTACCTTTCCTGATCAATTCATGCAGGTTTTCTAAATAATTAATCTCAATAAATTCTTTAAATTTCTCTATTTGTTCAGAAGTATCAACTATCATATCCCTCTTAAAATAACCTTCTTAATTATAAGGTTTTATATTAAAAATAATATATAATCAAATTTATTTCTTATTTAGCTTAGTTAAATTTTTTACTAATAAAGTAACTGCCTCTCTTAATTTAGCTTCACTTCTAGTTCCTGTACAAACTATCTTTCCATTACTGAATAATAAAAATGTAGCCCTAGTCCCAGCTAACTTATATACTAATCCTGGAAATTGTTCTGGTTCATATTCTGTATTTTCTAAATCCATTGCTAAAGAGTTTAGATTTAAATCTAATCCTATATCTCCGGAAGCAACCATATTTTGTACTGTAATCTTAGGAGTTATTTTAATTTTTATCTTTATTTTTTCAATATGTTTAATAATTGCACCAACAGCTTGCTTAACTTTACCCATACTTTTTGCACCTGTGCAAACTATTTTACCTGAACTAAATATTAAAGCACTGGTCTTAGGTTCCTTAATTCTCATTACTAATCCTGGAAATTGTTCTGGGTTATACTCTGTATTTGGCAATGCTTCAGCTAATTTAATTAAAGGAATATCATGCTCCAATGAAGAACTTGCAACTATATTCTGAACCTTATACCACACTTTTTTGCTAATACTTTTTTTTACCATTTAAAACTCCCCCGATAATGTGTTTATAAATGGATAGAAAAATTTATAAATCTATTTATAAAGCCTCACCAGTAAATAAAAACTTAAAAACATTAGCTATTCTCTTCAAAAAACCAATAAATCCCTCTTCAGGCTCTTCCCCACTTACCTCTGGTTCTTCAGTAATCACAACCTCAATACCACAATTCCCATCAATCTTGCATTCTAAACCATTAGAGCATCCACACAAACTACAAACCTCTTTTAATATTCCAGTACTTAAACAGTATCCTGGTTTATTAATGGAACATTCTCCATGCTTAGTACCATCATTACATTTTAATTCAATACATACTTCTCCTTCACTACATAATTCCCCAGTAGGACACCCACATTTAATACAATCCTCTACTAAAACACCGGCCCTACAATATTTTGGTTTATTTAATGAACATTCATAATAATTTGTGCCATCCTCGCAAACTTTAGCCTTATTATTCAGAAAAAAAGACCTAACTTCGCTAACTTCATCTCCAAACTTGTTTACAACCTCAATCCTCCAATAATACAAACCATCTTCCAAAGGCAAATGTACTTTTCTACTTTCGCTCCTGGTTCCATAATAAGCAACAGGACTTGTAAATCTTTTATTATCATCAACTAATAAAACATAGCTTTCCAAGGGATCACCTTCTGGATCAAAATACAACCATGTAAAAGTTATAGGATTATTCACAACTTGAGTACCTGTTGGAGCACCAAGTGCAACACTCGGATTGATATTGGCAAAAACTATAGAAACCACACTAAGCAAAATTAAACCAAAAAACAAAACCTTATATTTCACCACTTTTACTTAAAATATGTCTAGAACATATTTAAATCTTTTGGAAACTAACACTAAACTCTTTCCCCCTTATATTTTCTTTAGAACTTAATTTAAACAATTTATCATTAAATAACACTTCACTTGCCCCAACTTTATTTCTAATTTCCGCTTCAAATCTACTTATATCATAGTCAGAATTTATAACTAGTTTTATTCTATCTTCTTTTTTCAATCCCTCTCTTTTCCTTAAATTTTGAATTCTTCTCATTATTTCCCTTGTATAACCCTCAATTTCAAGTACTTTATCCAATTTAGTATCCAATTTAACCTCAAATTTGCCTCTTTTAATTAAAACACTTTTAACATTCAATTGTGTTTTTATCAAGTCACTCAATTTTTTTAACACATTTACATCTTCAACTAAGATTTCAGCTTTATTTAAAGGCCATCTCACACCATAACCGATTTTTTCCCTTTGTGCTAATCCTTCTTGCACTACTTGTCCCAATAATTCAAAACTTTTTTCAAGCTCTTTATCGATCAATTTTTTATCAAACTTAGGCCATCTAAACATATGAATGCTGTCTTCTTTTAATTTAAATTTCTCTTTCAAACTCAAATAAATTTTTTCAGTAATAAACGGTGTAACAGGAGCAAATAACTTCAAGTTCTCAATTAAAACTTCAAATACGATTTTCAAAACCAAATCAGAATCAGTTTCCATTTTGTCTCTAGTCATTTTTATATAATCTCTACTTAAAGTTAAAAACAAATCCTCACAAACATTGGGAACTTCGTCCAGCCTGTATTGATCAAACAGTTCAGTGCACACTTTAATAGTAGAATTCAATTTAGACAAGATATACTTTTCTTCCAGTCCAACTCTCTTTTTACATTTCAAATCATTAATGTCGGCATAGTTAATCAAATAATTTGTAATATTCCATAAAATGTCTAAATTTCTAAACTTAACCTTCATATCTTCAAAATTATAATTCAAGTCAACAGCAGGATTAGTTCCTCCTAAAACATAATATCTCAAAGTATCAGCACCATACCTATTAATAACCTCATCAGGATAAACCGCATTTTCTAATGACTTAGAAAATTTTCTTCCTTGAGCGTCTTGAACAAATCCATGCATATAAACAGCATTAAAACTTTTCTTGTTTAATGCAACCATAGAAGCAACAAACAATAAATTAAACCATCCTCTAATTTGATCCTTCCCTTCTAAAATAAGATCAGCAGGATAAAATTTTTGAAACAGTTTTTTATCCTGAGGATAATTCAAACAATTCCAACTAACAGTACCAGCATCAACCCAAACATCTAAAACATCCAAAATTCTTTCTTTAACACCACCACATTTACATTTTATCTTTACCTTATCAATCCATGGTCTATGTAAATCCTCTACCTTACACTTACTTAATTTTTCTAATTCTTTTTTATTTCCAACAACAACATAATCCTTACACTCCTTACATCTCCAAATTGGTAAAGGACACCCCCAATATCTTTGTTTAGTAATTGAATTATCCCTCAAATTCTCCAACCAAGAATTAAACGCATTATAAGCGCTTTCAGGAACCCATTTTATTTTATTATTATCCTTAATCATTTGTTTCTTCAAATCTTCTATTTTGAAAAACCATTGCTTAGTGGCCCTAAATAAAACTGGCTCATTGCTTCTTTGTCCAAATGGATACTCATGCTCAACTTCAGTAACAGCAATTAAACTATCTCTCTCCTCTAAATCTTTAATAAAACTTTCATTATCTCTCTTAGCATGCCTTCCAGAAAATTTACCCATATCTTTAGGATAATATCCATCAGTCGTCAGATTATTCCAAGGGGGTATACCATTTCTATGTCCAACCTCATAATCCTCTGGACCGCAACCTGGAGCCATATGTACTAAACCAGAACCAGCATCCAAAGTAACATACTCAGAACTCAAAACAACAGTGTGGACTTTTTTATGTTTTTTCTTTAATCTATCATACTGTTTTTTTAATTCATCATAAAAGGGATGTTCATATTCCAATCCTTCTAATTCTTCACCTTTAAATTCTTCTAAAATTGTAAAGTTTTTATTAGCCACGACCTTAACAACTGGACCCACTAAGCCCTTAGCTAAAATCCATACTTCATCATCAACTTTGGCCTTAACATAATCAAATTCAGGATGAGCCATTATACCCAAGTCATATGCAACGGTCCAAGGAGTCGTACTCCAAACAACTAAGTATTCATTCTTAGTATTCTTAACTTTAAATTTCCAAAAAATACCTTTATCAATTACAGTTTTATATTCTAATTCATGTTTTGCTAAAGCACTTTGATGAACATAATCCCAAGGAACACTTCTAAGCCCTTCATATAACCTACCTTTCTCATGCGCTTTTTTAACTAACCACCATTCTCCTTCAATAAATTCCTCATCAATACTTTTATATGCATTCCCAAAATCCATCCAAACACCTAACCTTTCAAAATCTTTATTCATTAATTCTAAATTCTCTAAAGCAAGCTTCCTAGACTCTTTAATAAACTTAAGAATTCCAAACCTTTCAATATCTTCTTTATATTTTAATTTAAATTTCTCTTGAACTTTATTTTCAATAGGCAAGCCATGCATATCATATCCAGCTCTGTCCCAAACATTAAATCCCTGCATTCTTTTATATCTCAAAATCATATCCTTCAATGCTTTATTCCAAGCAGTTCCAATATGTACTCTTCCTGAAGTATATGGAGGTCCATCCAAGAAATAGAATTTTTTTCCTTTACTATTTTTTTTCTTAACTTTTTCATAAATTTTTTTATTTTCCCAAAATTTCAAAATTTCTTCTTCTACCTTATTAAAATCATACACCATAGTTTTATCTTTCCTAATTTACTTTATATAATTTACTTAAAATGAGATTCCAGTCCATTACTTAATGGTTTGTCTAATACATCTCTAAACCTTTCCACATATTGATTTGGCATTCTAACTACCTCCTAATTACAGAGCCAGAAATTAAGCTCTGTTTTATAAAATAATAATAGCTATGATAATGGTATTAATGATATTAATGATATTAATGATATTAATGATATTAATGATATTAATGATATTAAT
>JBBSWZ010000017.1:13325-30387 GCA_038046025.1 Nanobdellota archaeon
TGATATTAATGATATTAATGATATTAATGATATTAATGATATTAATGATATTAATGATATTAATCAAAGCTAAGATTTTCATATTAAAAAAATAAAAAATTTTTATTTATAAATTTTACTAGTCACCATTGCCATGTAACCTATACATTTTCAAATATGCTAGATATGACTCCGCCCCTTGAATCTGATAATCTGAATCTGGTACTTGTCGCACCATATGGACAGCTAACAGATCACTCACATCATCCCCCAAAACGATACTGTCTACCACTTCTCCTAAATCAGCAGCATTTGCTTTTATATCATCTGGCAACATTTTAGCCTCCTATCTCTATCTTGTTAATATGCAGCACCCAGAAAAATCAGGCCTGCGTTAGATTAATTTAATAACTAACGGAATCTTACATAAGATTTTATTAGTTACAAAATTCATACTATATACCAAAAGGAACTTATTTATAAACTTTATCATCTTTATCCCTTTATGTCTCAAATAAAATTCCAACCAAGAGAATATCAAAATAATATAGTTGAAACTGCAAAAGAAAAAAACACTTTAGTTATTCTACCAACAGGCTTAGGAAAAACAGCTATTTCAATTATTTTAACATTAGAAAGATTAGCTAAATTCCCAGAATCTAAAGCAATAATCGTAGCACCAACAAAACCATTATGCAAGCAACATCTAGATAGCTTCCAAGAACAAACAGATTTCCCAAAAAACAAAATAGTCTTGGTTACAGGATTAATTTCTCCAAAAAAACGCCAATTATTGTATAGAGAGGCAAAAATAATTATAGCAACACCGCAAACAATAGATTCTGATATCAAAAATCAAAGAATAAACTTAGAAAACATAAGCGCATTAACAATAGACGAATGTCATAGATCTAGAGAAAAATATGCAAATACAATTGTAGCACAACATTACATAAAACAATCACATTATCCAAGAATACTGGCATTAACAGCATCACCAGGTTCAACAAAAGAAAGGATAGATGAGATTCAAAAAAATTTATTTATTGAATCAATAGAGATTAGAGACGAAGAATCTGAAGATGTAAAAGAATATGTCCAAAAAAGGAACATAGAGTTCATAGAGGTAGAGCTCCCGGAAAATTTCAAAGAGATTCACAAATTAGTTCAAGAAGTTTACAAACAAAAAGTAAAACAACTAGCAAACTTTGGTTTAACAAAACCATCATCAATAGTAAACAAAACAGACATAATCCTTTTCCAAAAAAATCTTCAATCTCAAATTAGGAGAGGAAATAGAGGAGCTTTCTGGGGAATTTCATTAGCCGCTCAAGCATTAAAACTAACTCACTCTCTAGAATTATTAGAAACTCAAGGACTTAATTCTTTTTATTCTTTCATAACAAAATTAGAAAAAGAAACAACAAAAGCAGCAAAAATAATATCCAACGATAAAAAAATTCAAAAATCTATAAAATTAGCAAACATTTTAAGAGAAAGAAATATTGAACATCCTAAAATGGATAAACTTAATGAAATAATACAAACCCAATTCAAAAAAACCCCTAATTCAAAAACAATTATATTCGCAAATTATAGAGACACAGTAAAAAGAATAGTAAATTTATTATCCAAAATAGAAAATGTAAAACCAATAGGACTAATGGGACAAAAAGAGGGAATCACTCAAAAAAAACAACTTGAAACTTTGTCTAAATTTGGAGAAGGAAAATACAACATTATCTGTACAACCTCAATAGGAGAGGAAGGGCTTGACATCCCTGGTGGATTAACTACTGCCCTATTTTATGATCAAGCAGCATCTGCAATAAGAAAAATCCAAAGGTCTGGCAGAGTAGGAAGAACAGAACCTGGAAAAATAATTTACTTAATAACTAAAAACACCCGTGACCAAGCCTATCATTGGAAATCTCATAGGGATGTTAAAAAAATGCAAAACATAGTCTCGGGAATGCAAAAAAGATTAGAAAAACAAAGTAAATTATAAAGGCAAATACTTATCAATTCCTTTCCTTAACATAGGATTCCTATATTTCCTAGCAAATTCTTCATAACTAACCTTCCTTAAATAATTAAATTTTCCTTTCAAACTACTAGGATCATCAGTCACATCTAAAAAAATTAATTTTTTCATATTATATTTAAATTTCTTCTTAAATATTAAACCTAACCTCTTCCTTACAATAACAATAACATCAGCCCAGTCAACATCATCTTGTTTAATAGATTTGCTAGGTTTGAAAACCAAAAACCGATTATCAACACCACCATACCTAGTATTGTATCCCTTTTTCTTCAAATAGCTAGCCAAATACTTACTCCTATGAATACCTTGAGCACATACACATAAAACTTTTTTCTTCATTCAATTTTCAAAAATAAAAACAGATTTATAAACTATTTGGTATCAATAAGACCATGATAATCTCAAAGCAAGAATTTTTAAAAAATAAAAAATTCTATCTAAACAAAATCAAAAATGGATCTATTTTCATATATCCAACAGACACAATTTATGGGCTTGGAGCAATTTTAAACAAAAAAAACTCAAATAAAATAAGAAAAATAAAACAAAGGACAAACAAACCATTCTCTATAATAGTGCCATCTAAAAAATGGATCAAAGAAAACTGCATAACAAATAGAAATATAAAAAAACTTCCAGGAAAATACACCTTAATCCTAAACCTAAAAAATAAAAAAACATCACCAAACCCAAATCTAGAAACACTAGGAGTAAGAATCCCTAAACATTGGATATCACAAATAGCAAAAGGACTAAACAAGCCAATAATAACTACGTCTGTAAATATCTCAAACAAGCCATACATGACCTCACTAAAAAACTTAAATAAATCAATAAAATCAAAAGTAGATTTTATAATTTATCAAGGCTATTTAAACAACAAACCTAGTAAAATAATTTTAAATAACAAGATAATAAAAAGATGACAAAAATAATAATAGATCATAGAGAAGATAAATTACTAATCAGAGAATTAGCAAAAAAAAATGAAACAGAAATAAAACAATTGATCACCGCAGACTATATAATACAAGGGAAGGATTCCGGAGGGAATAATCTAAACATAGGCATAGAAAGAAAAACAGCAAATGATTTCTTAAATTCAATAATAGACAAGAGAATAATCCAACAATTAATTTACTTAAAAGAGAGTTTCACAATCCCTCTATTATTAATAGAGGGAACTCAAAACATTTACACAATAAGAAATTTCCATCCAAATTCCATTCGTGGAATGCTAGCTTCTATAGCAATAGATTACCAAATTCCAATTTTACAAACAAGAAACTATAGAGACACGGCAGCTCTAATTAACACAATAGCATTAAGGATGGAAAAACCAAAAAAGCTTTTTCCTTTATTAAAAAAAAGAAAACCTTTAACATTAAAAGAGCAACAGGAACTAATTATAGAATCATTACCAGGCATTGGTCCAAAGATAGCTAAAAACCTATTAACAAAATTCAAATCAGTAAAAAAGGTAATCAATGCATCAGAAGAAAAATTAAAAAAAGTAGAGAAAATAGGAAAGAAAAAAGCAGAAGAGATGAAAAAAGTTATTGATTCTTCATACAGTTAATGCTCTTTCCCAATCAAACCAGAACCTACGCCCCATAAAAGCAAATAAGCACCAATTATAGTCCATCCATTAAACCAACTAGGCGCATTACTCCATAAACCAAGTCCTGCTATCAACAACAACACACCAAAAATTAGATTCACTACACCACACTTTCTACAAGTATACATTCCACATGTTGCCATATTTATACCTCCTAATCAATTATAATAACTAAACAAAGTAAATTAGAATATATAAACTTATCCAAGAAACTACAATTAAACTAGCTTATGGGTTTTTTCTAATTCTCCTATTGTGATATAATAAGTAGTAGTTACTTCTTCAGCTAAAGAAGAAGCACTATTAAAAGAGGGTTTTGGTCCAACCATATTCTCACCAGAATGTGCCTTTCTAATCAAACAAATAAATTCACGAGCAACATCTCCTTTGATTCCTATTTCCTCTGTTAATAATTCAACTAAATCACCATTAGCAAGGTTTTCTAAATAAAGTTCAGAGGCCCTCAAAAGAAAACTATTCCTATCATAACTCATGTGTCATCAAAAAAGAAAAAATACAAAATTCAATTTATAACAATTATCATCCTAAAAAACAATGTTTAAAACACAATAAAAACTATAAAAACAAAAATCCTATTGTAACTCATATTTTTCCATTACAAAATACTTAGGGCCATCCTTACTTAAATCACTCTTTATCAAACTAAAACTATTAACTTCAAAATCTTCTCTCCTTATCTTAATTTTCTTCAATAAATCCAAAAACTTCTCTTTATCTTTAACAAACTTAACTCTTCCCAGAGTCATATGAACACCAAACCTACTATCCTTCTCAAATAAACTTCCAAGGTTTAATTCAACCTCAGAATGTAAATGAAAAACTTCTTTTTCAGGCCCTAAACCTACCCAAATAACATTTACCTTATCTTTACTAGGATACCATCCTAAATTGCCTAAACTTAACTTAAATTTCTTATGGTTCACATTTCTTAATGCTTCCTTAATAATTTCTACTTTACTTCCATCAACATCACCTAAAAATTTTAAAGTTAGATGAACATTTTTCCTAGCAACCCACTTAACTTTTACATATTCATTACCAATTTCTTTCTGAATATTATACAAGATATCTTTTATATCATCAGGTAATGTAATAGCAATAAATAATCTCATACAAATTCACCAATTATCTTTTTTCCCATATTTATAGTTAAGTTATCTCTATCTTTTTCAGGATTTATCTCGACTAAGTCAACTCTTTTCAAATTATTAAGTTTTTTTATTCTTCTCAAAAAATAAAATAATTGTTGACTATTTAATCCACTAACTTCCCTATACCCCGTCCCAGGAGCAAAGGCAGGGTCTAAAACATCAATATCGATACTTAAATACAATCCATCAAATTCTCTTGCCATTTCCATAACACTATCACAAACATCTTCCTCATTATTAAAAATCTGCTCCATTCCAAAAAATTTCATTCCGTTCATAAAATCTTTTTCATTTTTACTTACCTTTCTAATTCCAACTAAAATAACGTTCTCTTTTTTCAATACGCCTTCCTCAATTAACTTTCTCAAATAATCTTCATGAGTTACACTTCCAGAAGTAACTTCTAGATCTGGATGAGCATCAAAAAGGATTATTCCAGGATTACTAAACTTTTTACTAAATCCTTTAAAACTACCATAAGTTATACTATGATCCCCTCCAACAAAAACCTCACCTTCAATCTTAGAAATATTCCTCATAGTTTTATCTACATTATCCTTAATAATTTCAACTTCCTTACTATGTAAACTCTCGAGGAGAAGATCAGGAGCATTCTCACATCCATCATTCTTTCCTAAACTTCCTTTACTATATCTAACTTTAACAATATCCATAAACTCAAGAGAAAAAATCCACTTTTTAAACTTTTTTAAACACTTTCATCTCCAACCCATTATATGTAACGTACAAAAAAGTAAATTTTATATGATATATTTTATTAATCAAAAAAATATATTAATTTCAATTTAAGAAGGATAGGCTTCTCCAGCTAATTTATTTAATTCTTTTTCATTTTTTCTAATTGGCTCCAACAACTTATTTATCTCAAAAGCTAAAGCCTTCTTCAAATCCAAGGGATGTAATTCTTTTTTCACAAACATCTTTTCAATTTCCTCATAACTCATAAATTTTAAATCACCACCATATTTTTTATCCCTCTTAACGATAAAATGCTCTTTTCTATCTCTTTTAATTATCATAACAACATATTTCAAAAAAGCCAATATCCCATTATCCTGAACTACGCCCGCTCCACAATAGGCTTTCTTAACCTTCTCATTTACAGTTTTCTCATCATCTAATAAATCAATCTTACTACTCTCAACAGAAGCACTCATTTTTTCTCCTTCTAAACCAGGAATCATGGGGGTCATAATCTCTACTTGAGGCCTATATCCAATCTTAGGTAGATTTTCACGAGCAAACATCAAAATTTTTCTTTGATCTTCACCACCATATTGCACATCTACATCCAAGTAAACCTCATCTAGGGACTGCATAATCGGATAGATTAAGCCTGAGAGTTTAGGATTATCTCCGAACTTAACAACTTCTGAAGCCGCTCTTTTACAATCATTAATACTCACAAAAGTAGACATCTTCAAAATATCAAAAACATAATCTTTTTTTAATTGAAAATCCGAGCCCTTAACAATATTAAAATTTTTTATATCTACGCCAATAGATTTAAACATTAATGGAATAATAGTTTTGTAATATCTATATCTTTTCTCTAGTAGACTCCAAGGAGTATTATCCAGAGCTCCGTGTAAATCCGCTAATAATAGGGTAACCTTAAACCCCACCTTCAAAAAATCAGCCAATTTCAAAACCCAGAAAAAATAAGCAATATGTGGTTTCCCCGTTATAGAAACTCCCAAATAAACGTGTGGCTTTTTCTTTTTCTTTAAAAGTTCAACCAGCTCTTTTTCATCAACTATTTCTTGCGTATTTCTTTTAATCAATTCTAGCTTATCCATTAATTAGATTCTATCTACAAGGTATATAAAATTATCTAAGTTAACACAATAAAATTTTTAAACACTAAACTTTATTAAAAACAAAATGTACAAAGTCAAGATTGATGAAAGTATGAAAAATATAGCCATAAAATTTTATGGTGTAAAACCAGGTCCAGATGGTGAAATATGGCTCACAGATTATCGTAGTGATGAGAAAGGAAATCCTTTGATACCAGAAATAGATTCTCAAGAATCTAGGCTAGAAGAAGAGGTTTCATCTGATTAAGTAACTACACCTTAATTTATATTTTTTTCCAAATATTATAATCATATGGACGAAAACTCCCTCTACAAATTAGCACTAGTTACCTCATTAACAGGATTATTAATTCTATTCACAATCTCAGAATCAATTGAAATTAAACAATACAAAATCTCAGAAATTAATAAAAAACTTCTTAATAAACAAATCCAAGTACAAGGAACAATAACTAGAATTACAGAAACGCCCGGTTTATTCATTTTCGATATGAAAGACAAATCTGGCACTATCACCGCTATTTTATTCAAAGAAGAAAACATAAATATAACTTCAAATCAAAAGATACAAGCAGAAGGTAAAGTAATACAATATAAAAACAAATTAGAATTAGAAATTTCTAAAATAATAATATGATTGATATATTAATTGCTATATTAATTGGGATAATTCTTGGAACTATCACAGGCTTAATTCCTGGAATTCATACAAATCTTGTAGCAGTCACAATGCTAACTTTATCAGCTTTTTTATTAAATTTTATTTCTCCTTTATTAATAGCCATAATAATCATCTCTATGGCAATAACAAACACCTTCCTAGACGTAATACCAACTATTTTCCTAGGTGCTCCAGATTCCTCAACAGCCTTAGCAGTTCTACCAGGGCATCGTTATTTACTTGATGGTAAAGGGTATGAAGCAGTAATTCTAACAATTATAGGATCACTAGGATCTTTAATTCTAACAATAATCTTAATTCCATTAATTACTCCTTTGATTGGTAAAATATATCCACTACTAGAGGATTATATTCCATATATATTAATTTTAGTTTCGGTATCCTTAATTTTAAGAGAAAAAATATCAAAGTCTTTTGCTTTCATAATCTTTTTACTTGCCGGAATTTTAGGAATAATCACCTTAACAATGCCTAATTTAGAGGAACCACTTTTTCCTTTACTCTCAGGATTATTTGGCACATCAACATTATTAATAAGTCTAAACTCACAAACAATCTTACCGCAACAAAAAACAACTTATCCAAAACTAAACAAAAAAACAACAATAAAATCATTATCAACATCAGTTTTAGTAGGTTCAGTAGCTTCTTTCTTACCAGGTCTTGGCCCAAGTCAAGCAGCAATAATTGGAACACAGGTATACAGAAAAATAAACTTATCAGGTTTCTTAATTTTAATTGGTGGTTTAAACACAGTAAATATGGTAATCTCATTCGCAACATTATACATAATTTCAAGAGCGAGAAATGGCGCAGTAGTTACAGTATCAAAAATCTTAACAGAATTCCAAATACAACACTTAATTTTATTCTTAGCTATTTCATTGATAGCTGGAGGAATAGCAACATTCTTAGCCATAAATTTAGCAAAAACTTTCTCTAACACAATAACAAAAGTAAACTATCAAACATTAGTATTGATTATTATTGCATTAATCATGTTATTAGTATTATTAATCTCTGGCTTCATCGGTTTCCTAGTTTTACTTACTGGAACCTTTATAGGAATATTACCATCAGTAAAAAACATAGGCAAAAATCATTTAATGGGTTGCTTATTATTACCAATTATTTTATTCTTCTTAATATAATTACTTTTTCTTTCTTTTATCATCTGTCAAACCACTAAAAATACCTGACATTGCTGGAAAAATTGCCGCAGTGCCTACTAATATAGAAAACAAAGCCATAAAATCAGTACTCAAACAAACCATCCTATCCATCTCAAAAGGTTGTTTTACTTCAATATCTACCCCATTTTGAGTCTGGGTAATGGGACCAATTTCACAAGGTCTAGTCATACCATACTGTATAAGAAAAAAAGACAAAACAAGAAATCCAACACCCAAACTTATCTTTTTAATATTCATAAAATCACCTCTTTTTCCTAATTCTTCTTCTCTTTTTAACTTTCCTTTTTGCTTTCTTTTTTATAGGTTTCCCAATAACAGCTTCCTCTACTCGTTTACCTAATTGTTCAATTAACCAATCTAATCTCCCCCTATACATCTTTAAAATTCTACCCTGTCTTTTAACTTGGTCTCTCAACAATTTCTCACTTGCTCTTTGTTTTATTAATTCTGTTTCTAATTCTTCTCTATCAAAAGAATCTTTTTCAGGTCTTCTAGTTACTAATTCAAAAAGATAAACTCCATAGCCAACAAGAGTAATAAGTGCAAAAACAAAATAACTTTCTTTATCAAAAAAATAAAATACAAACAAATTGAATAAAATTAATAAAATCCCAACTAAAATCACAGTTCTAAATTTATTCATGTGTGTTTGTGATAGATAATAATATATAAAACTACTCACTCAATCTTTTTAGATAATTAACTGCACGTATATACTGTTGCTCATGACTTAAATCTGATCCATTAAAAGTATTCAAACATTCTTCTATAAACCTATTTGCCAATTCATCAATAGTAATTTCCTTTCTTCCTCCAACTTTACAAGCTTGATAATAAATACATAATTCATCTACTTCGATTTTGTATCTCAAACTAAAATCATGAAAAGCAAGGCCTCTAGGTACACTTGTACTCAAAAAACCATATTGGGCATCTCTAAGATCTCTAGCATTATTAAAATCACCGTTGTAACTAGTATCTAATCTATTTTTACCATAACCATTTGGATCCATTGTAAACATCTTTAAAGCTGTAGTCTCTGATAATCCAACCCTTTCAAAAGCTTCTTTTGCTCCCAATTCACCACTTATCTTAACAAATGCATCTCTTAAATTCATTTTTTACCAAACCATTTAACTAATCCTTCTTGTTTTTCATCATCTTTTCCAAAAATACTCTCAATTCTCTGCTTAGTTAATTCTAAAGTCTGTTTTAAATAAACAGGCAAATTATACCTCTCGGCTAAAAACAAACTAGGCCCTAAATACTTCACTACAGAACCTTTAGCTATAGTAAATATCAACTTACCACCACAACTAGTGCAATTTCCTATCAGGGGCGGTCTCCTAAACTTCTCATTACAATCAACACATCTAAATTTCTGCATACTAAACTTTCTTAAATTACCTTTAATATCCCTAACAAAATGCCTCTCAATAACTAATCTAGCAACATCACTCTCATTAACAGCCCTTATTTTTTCACCAACTCTCATTTGCCTCTCAACTTTTTCCAGCATAGTTGGTATACTTTTATAACTACTACATACAACTCCTTCATTTATATCTTTAGTATCATGAGTAAATAAAAAACCTTGAAATTCTTCATCACTCCCTAAAACATCCTTCACAGTTTTAATCTTAACCTCCCAAGGAAATTTATATTCTAAAGCAGCCTCATAAAAAGATAAAGGATAATGATCGACAATATCCATATCAAAAACCATATCATCTACTTCACTAGGAATTAAGTAAGAACTTAAAACTAAAGGCTCATCTTGTTTTGCACCTCTATGCCCAGGAATATATCCCTTAGAAAAATTCAACAGCGCATCCATCAGCAAAATAACACAAGCCTCATCCCCATCACAATCTCTTCTCATCAAAGAATGAAAATAAGGATGACAATAAAACCCCTGGGTATTTGAAAAACCAATTATTCTACCAATGACACCAGCACTAGTATGTGGGCTCATACCAATCACCAAATGCCCAACTAAGTCCTTACTACTTTTCAAACCATAAAACTTACTCTCTCCATACAACTTAATTAACAAATCATCAATAAATTTAGAAATATTAAACAAAACATCTTCTGCCTTCTCATCTAAAGTCTCACTACAACTAGGTAAAATTACATCTTGCGGTCTTATCTCTAATATTTGGTCTCCTCTCACTAATTCCTTCCCATAAATATCTTTATCATAACCAAGCTCTTTCAATCTTTTCACAGAAGCTCCTATCTCACTAGGTTTAAAATGGGTAATTGTTGTTTCAGTCATATCATACCTTATCGTCCCATCTTTATTTACATACAAACCATACATCGCTCTTAATATTCCTTTCACTAAATGCTCAATCACATGATCCTTATTACTTGTTCCTCTAACTCCTTTAATCAGATCAGGATAATGCCTTGTCTTTAAAATTTTTAATGCATTTTCAAAATAATCACTAATATTAATCTCCATCTTTTTATATCCAACAGCTTCTTTATCCAAAGATAGATCATCAATTAACCCTAAAGTTTTAGAATAAAATTTCTTAGTAGTTTTAGTACCACAATCTTTACAAACAGTCAGTATTCCTTCTTTTTTACACTTATAACAATAAAATGTGGGAAATTCAGCATTAATTTTTCCTTTCTCTAATGTGCTTTGAAAACACCTCATTCTTCCTCCCTCTTTGCCAACAGGAAATAACACCTGTGGACTACCAGTCATCTTTCTCATTTTAGCCTTTTCCGGTCTACCCATTCTAGCTCCAATAGTTGTCCCTGATTTATCTCTAATAATTACACCAGAAAGATCATTAACAATTTCAAGAACATTTTCCTTATCACTATTAAAATCTAAATTATTCCCTAAAGAAAACATTAAAGCTTTACTCCACGATTGTTCAATAATAACATGCTCTCCTCTTCTCAAAATATGAGGAATCCCTAATAATTCCAAAACCCTCTTAGGATCCTTCTCTTTCAAATCTTTTTCAACATCATAATTATATGGCAAAATTATCTTATCCATTTTAATATCACCACTCTTCAACCATTCTATCAAAATGTTAAATTGTTCCTTATTAATCTCACTCCAATGAAAACAATACCTAGGATGCAACGGCTTTCCTTTCTTGCAAAAATCAAGGGCCTCTTCTATACTAACTTCTCTTTTTTCACTTCCAGACTCTAACATCCACCACTCTTCACAATAACCTGGAGGAACTAAAACATGCGCTCTATTCAAAAAATCTCCATAATTAATCAAGAGATCTCCTAAGTATATGATCTCATCAACATCCTTAACAATTTTCTTTGCCATTTCAACAGTTTCAATAAATAAAACATTTCCGTTATTCAATTTAACAATTGGTCCTTCTATGGAATCGCAACTAGCCACAACTGCTGCCTTCCCAGGCCTTTCAACTTTTAGTTGAGTACCCACTGCAATAAAACTATCCAATATAATCATAGTTGCCGGATGTATCGCTTGACTAGAAAAGCCAGAATTTCTACATCTACCATATCTTAACCTAAATCCTCCTTTAGCCAAAGGATGGGTAAATACCGGCCTTCCGGCAACCAAATCATGAATAAATGTATGATCAGGAGTGATTCTCTCTTTTGTTTCTATTTTTTCTTTTTTAGCCTTTGACTTTTTTTGAATTTCCAAAAAGCCTTCTAATAACAACCAATGATTCATATCAAAATCTTTCCCCCATACTTGTATTTGTTTCAACAGTTTAGGAGCTTTTTGTGCCAAACACTCAGCCACAACAAGAGCAACACCATTTCTTATTACATTAGTTTCAACTCTGTCCAAGTCTTTATAATTACTAACCTCATATTTTTCACTTGGATCTCCATTAATTTGAACAGGTAAGTTTCTAGCCAAGTAGTCTAATTCTGATTCACTTGGGTAATATTGTAAATTAGTAACTCTATCATGATAATCATAAACTTCTGTAATAGTCCTTTTAATCTCAATATTTGTAGGGTCATATTCTGCATAACCCATCTTTTTCCTAACATAATCTGCAATCAAAACAGAAACACTTGCGGCAGTCCCACCAGCACTCCTAATAGGACCTGAATAAAACAAACAAAAGTATTCTCCTCCACTATCTTTCCTCTTATTCAACTGTAGTTTAACAAATCCCTCTAAAGGGCTAACAACAACACCAACTGTCACATAAGCAAACCCGACCCTTATCCCAACTTCCATAGCCTCACGTTTATCCTTAAAATTACAAAACTTTTCCTGAGCCACTTCTAAAGCAATATCTAAAGCAACTCTCCAGTCTTGCTGTCCGTATTTTTTCTCAAGTTCTTGTATTCTATCAACAATCTTTGTCCCTTTAATCTGTGGCGCAACAACAGAAACTAATCCAACTACTCTTTCAGGTAAATTTTTAGTTAGTAAAATTTCAACCTCTTCCTCTGGATCAAACCCCTTTCTTCTAGCTTTGCTAGCTAAATCATAAGCCTCCTTAATCTCTAGATCTAAACTCTTTCTATATCTCTCAACCAGTTTCATCATAAAATTTTAAAATATTTACCTCTCTAGTTTTCAAATTCAAAATAGGAAATTTCCCAGGATCTGGATTATTTCCAGTTTTTTCCTCATACTCTGTTTTACTTTGCCAACAACTAGAGTTAATGATAACTACATTATTATAAATACTAACATCTGTCCTGTGCATCTCACCAGTCACAATTATATCAGGAACTTTATTAATAATTAAGGGATCTTCTCTCTCATCAGGAATATATAGAGTAGAAGTATGCGAAGGAGCTAGATGTCTTCTCTTCAATAAATACTCAGAAACTTTTGAAGGATAATCTCTAGCCTTACCCAATCTTAAAGAATCAACAGTATCTATATAATAATGAAAACTGCTACCATGATAGATTAACACATCAAAACCTTGAAAGGTCTCAGAAGAACCAATATTTACATAAGAGGGGTTAGTAACTAAAACAACATTTTTTAATTTATGAATACCTTCAGCTAAGTCCTTATCCAAAATTGGCTGAGGCAAAGAGAGTCTCATTGCATCATGGTTTCCTGGACTTATTATTATTTTTATATCTTCTCTTATCATACTTAAATAATAAGCAAGTTTATCATATTGATCCTTAACATCTAAAATAAACAAATCCTTTTCTTGATCTGGATAAATCCCAACACCATCGATTAAATCTCCTACAATTAACAAATATTTTATCTTTAATGCCAATTCTCTATGTTTCTTATTTTCCCCCTTCCCATTTAACCATTCAATAAAGTCCAAAAATTCTTTCTCCAAAAAGTTTTTACTTCCCACATGTATATCAGATATAACCCCAACACAAACATCTTCATCTGATTTTTTTATTTCCTTATTTAAAGGTACATCTGGGAGATATAAATTATTAACAAAAACAATTCCCTCTCCATTAGATCCAACAACACCTATAGCCTCATCTAAAGTAATATCCTTAGCTAATTTAAACAACTCCTCTTTTGTTTTATTTACAATAATATTAACACTTCCTGTATTATCTTCCAACTTCAACAAAATATTCCCGTTCTTGGTTACCCTTTTGTCTACAACTAACCCAATTAAAACTACAATTTCTCTATCCTTTTTATTCAGCACCTTACTAATAGAGATAGTATTCACCAAATCTGGTCTTTTAATTAATAGGCCTCTCATTGTATAATACCTACTCCTAAAATAATTAACAAAACTATCAACAGTCTTCTTCTTATTCACTTCATCAATATAATTTTTTAAAACTATAACTTCATTGCTCTTTTTTTTCAGATCCAATAATATTCTTCTCTCAGATCTCCCTTTCTCTTGACTTAAAATTTCAACTTCCTTTCCCTCCTCTCCACTTAGATATTCATGTGATAACACTTTCAAAAAAATCTCATATATCCGCCTATCCCCTTTTTTTTCAAAATTAGTTCTAGATTTTTCAAATTCTAACCAATTTATCTCAAAAATTCCAGATTTATTTTTCAATAATCCTAATATATCTTTATTCAATATGACTGGTTTCTCCATGCCTTTCAATCTCTCCCCGAAATCATCAACCTCCTCACCATAAGAATCTAAAAAACAAGGACTTACTAAATAGTCTTTTTTCAAAAACCACTCAACAACTTCTTTTTTATTCATATATTCAATCCTTCTTTTAATATATCAACAACCTTAGGAACAGTGCTTTGTGGTATAGCAATCCCAATTTCTCTAGTTCTACCATACCTACCTTTACTAATTACTTTAGCATTAATAATCCCAAGCATATCTAACTCAGCTATAATATCACTGACTCTCCTCTGGGTTAATGGTTTCACACCAGTTTTTACACATGCCTCTTTATAAAAGTCGTAGATATCTCCTGTAAAGATTGGAGCTCCGTTATTAGTATAATTAAAAATAGAATATAAAGTCAATTTAAATTGTTTTGGCTGTGTATTCACAATGTCCAAAATTCTATCTCTCTCTAATTTTTCTTCAGCTTTATCAATAAAACTCTCATTTATTTTATTTTGATTAGATCTTTCAACAAGTTCACCAGAAACCCTTAATAATTCTAAAGCTCTCCTAGCATCTCCATGTTCCCTTGCTGCATATGCAGCACACTTCTCTATCACACCCTCTCCTAAAACGCCATCCTTAAAGGCTATTTTAGCCCTCTGTTTTAAAATTTTTTGCAATTGGATAGCGTCATACGGAGGAAAGACCACTTCTTCCTCACTCAAACTACTTTTAACTCTAGGATCCAAATTATCTGTAAAAACTAAATCATTACTTATTCCTATAATTGAAAGTTCACTTTTTTTTAATTCTGAATTTAATCTAGTCATATTATATAAAATTTCATCTCCTGTTTTCAAAACTAATTGATCTATCTCATCCAATATCAACAGAAGCAAGAGCCTCTCTTTATCAATCTCATTTACAAACATCTTATATATTTCATCAGTAGGCAGCCCAGTAGCAGGAACCTCTATACCAAATTCCCTAGACATTTGTGCAACTAACCTATATTCAGTATCCGCAACTCTCTTCATTTTACAATTCAAATAAAAAATTTTTAAAGGGATTTTCTTCTCATTAGCTATTTTAATTAAATTATCCGCAACATGATTAACACATAACGTCTTACCACTACCAGTTTTACCATAAATAAAAATATTAGAGGGTTTTTCCATCCTTAATGCAGGAGCTAATATCCCAGCCAAAACCTCAATCTGTTCCTCTCTATAAGGTACACTTTTAGGTGTATAATTACCTTGTAAAGCCTTTTTATTTTTAAATAAAGAATCTTTTTTTAGATAATCCTCAAAGAAACTCTTTAACTCTTTTTTCCCCATAACTTCCTAATCATATCAAACTTATATTTAAAAATTATTATCCTCCAACAATATACTCTGACACCTGTATTTCCTATGCAACTCTTTCAAATAAAAACTAATATATAGTTAATCTAAAAAATATATTTTATAATATATATAATATATAACTATATTATAATACAACACAGATAAATTTAAAAGATAATATAATATAAAATAAATAAATAAACACAATATAATAATAATACAAGACTTATAAGACAAAAATGGACTTTTTTATCTTTATTAAGTTACATAAATTTAATATCATCACATAATAACAATAGTCAAAAATACACCAAAAATCATAAAAACAACTAAAATAACAAAAAATACCTTCTCCATAAGAACTAAAGGTGTGACTCTCCTGTTTTATCTATATCCCAAATCAACTATCCAAATTTCATAAAATTTATAAACTTCAAGAAACTAGGTATAAAAAATGACAGAAGAAGAAAAAAGATATTCTAAACAAATACTAGGTAAAACAGTTATAACTAAATCTGGGAAGAAGTTTGGAGAAGTCGGTAATATTAGTTTTGAAACTAGGACAGGAGAATTAATACAAATAATACTTAAAAACCCAACAAGCTATACAGAAGGTCTAGAACTAGAAAAAGACCCAGAAGGAAACTTAATGATACCATTCTCAGCAGTTATGGCTGTTGGTGATTTTGTAGTGGTTTCTGAAGAAGATATTATTTAAACATAATCTTTTTAAACTAATTTTACAATATAAAAGATATGAAAGACTTTTCTAAAATCAAATCTACTAAAGAAATAAAAATTTCTAATAACCTAGCAGATCAAATAATAGGTCAAGATTTAGCATTAACCCTAATAAAAAAAGCAGCAAAACAAAGACGTAATGTTCTACTTATTGGAGAGCCAGGAACTGGAAAGTCTTTATTGGGTCAAGCTCTAGCTGAATTATCACCTAAAGAAAAATTAGTAGATATAGTTTCATTACCAAATTTAACAGATGAAAACAATCCTTCAATAAAAACTTACCCAAGAGGTCAAGCAAAACAAATAATATCAACCTCAAAATTAAAAGCAGCAGCAACCTTCAAAAATCAAACTTGGTTAATTTTATTATTTGCTATAATTATTTCATTACTTCCTTATTACTTTTGGAAA
>JBBSWZ010000017.1:30487-33961 GCA_038046025.1 Nanobdellota archaeon
GGAACGCCAGCCTACGAACGTCTAGTGCCAGGAATGATCCATAGAGCCAATGGTGGAGTTCTATTTATAGATGAAATAGCAAACTTAAAACCAGAATCTCAACAAGAATTACTAACTGCAATACAAGAAAAAAAATACCCTATAACAGGACAATCTGAAAGATCTTCAGGAGCAATGGTTAGATCTGATCCAGTACCTACCGACTTTGTCTTGGTCGCAGCTGGAAACTTTGAAACAGTAAAGCATATGCATCCAGCACTAAGATCTAGGATTAGGGGTTATGGTTATGAGGTTTATATGAACAATGATATGAATTACACACCAAATAATCAAAACAAAATAATACAATTTATAGCTCAAGAAGTAAAAAAAGACAAAAAAATTCCACACTTCTCAATTGAGGCCTGTAAACTAATAATAGAAGAAGCAAGAAAAAGAGCAAACTCCTCTGATAAATTAACTTTAAAACTAAGAGAACTAGGAGGGCTTATTAGGGCAGCAGGTGATTTAGCCTCAGAACAAAAAAGTCTATTAGTCCAACCTAAACACATATTAGAAGCCAAAAAACTAGCAAGAACTTTAGAACAACAAATAGCAGATAAATATATAGAAAACAAAAAGAAATATGAAATTATAATCACTAAAGGAACATTAGTTGGTAGAGTAAACGGGTTAGCCATAATAGGCTCAGAATCTTCTAATTCAGGAATAGTTCTACCAATAGAATCAGAGATTACACCAGGAGGAAAAACAGCTGAAATAATAGCTACAGGTCAACTTGGTAAAATAGCAAAAGAAGCAATAAAGAATGTTTCAGCCATTATTCTAAAATATTTTGGAGAAGACATCAAAGAAAAATATGACATTTTTGTACAATTTGTTCAAACTTCTGAAGGGGTAGAAGGAGACTCAGCATCAATTGCTGTTGCAACAGCAATTATTTCAGCCTTAAAGAAAGTACCAATAAAACAAGATACAGCCCTAACAGGATCTTTATCAGTAAGAGGAGAAGTATTAGCTGTTGGAGGTATTACATCAAAAATAGAAGCAGCAATAGAAGCAGGAATTAAACAAGTTATTATACCAAAATCAAATGAAAAAGATGTTCTTTTATCAAAAGAAGATCAAAGAAAAGTAAAAATTATTCCAGTAGAAACTATAAGTCAAGTATTAGAACAAGCTCTAGATTGGAAATTAAAGCAGAATATACTTAGAAAAATAAAAAGCTTTAAATAACCCTGTTTCTATAAACAAGAAAATGCCAATTGTAGGATTTAACTTTACAAAATTAAATGCAGAAAAAAAGAATTTAATAACTAAAGATACAAAAATAAATATTAATTCTAAATTAGGTATTAAAGAGGTACATGAAGAAAAGCTTCCAACTGGAAAAACAAAAGCAGATGGTTTAAGGTTTGATTTTGAATTTATCCTAGAATATCAACCAAAAATAGCAAATATAACGATAGAAGGAAATATCTACTACACAGACGATCCAAAAACAATGCAAGATATAATTAAAACTTGGAAAGATAAAAAAGATATCCCGGTGAAAATAAAACAACTTGTTTTAAACACAGTAGTTCTAAAGGCATCAATAAAAGCATTATCATTAGAACAAGAAATAAATATTCCACCCCATATGCCATTTCCAATAGTAAGACCTGCAAATGAAGTAAAAGGTAGAGAATATATTGGTTGAGTTTTTCTTTTAAATCATAATATATCTTTAAAAAACAATAGCTTTATAAACTATATATTAGAATATACATTTGATTTAAAATGTCAATCGCTTGTTATGAATGTATAACTATTTTAGAACCTAGTGAAGAGTTGCCAGGTAAAGAGGGGCTAATGGTTTCTCCCAATCTAGTAGCTTTTGCCTATCTTGTCACTCAAGATAGCATAGAATTTCAACCTACCTATATAAAGGCTAATGAAGATGCTAGTATGGCCTTATGTTTTGGTTGTGTAGATAAAAAGATCCCTCAAGAGAGAAGGAGTTTGTTATCAAGAGTTTATCTAGCTTATAATCTAGAAACTGAAATTTTGAGACTGAGAGAAGAAACAAAGGGGAAATGGATGAACCCAACAGACCACGGACCGAAAGGGGAAGAGGAACTAACAAACCAATATAAAAGAGAGATAAGTCATATCGGGACAGATTGTCTATTCTGTGGGAAAGACCCTAGACAAGGTAAGCCATTTTTTACAGCAAGGGTTATTGATAAAACAAAGACCAAAGTATCACCATATTGGAGATCCTACTCACTGGAATTAGAGGTTGGTTCTACGAGATTTAATCTATGTTTTGAAGATTTTAGACAATATTTTCCAAAATTGTTTAGTAGTTTAGGAAAGATGTTATTTGGAATAGAATACAATATGAGAGAAGATCATCCAGAAAGTCTATCAGAACTATACTTAGGGCCGGGCCTTAAAGAGGCTTTAGAAGCAGAAACAGGAAAGACATTAGATGAACACTTAAAAGAATTAGCAAAAAATGGGATAAATGGTCTAAGAATAATAAGAAGAGAAGAATAAAATACAAAACATTTATTTAATCAATTTTATCCTGCTTCTGTATGTATATCCGTTCTAAAAAAAGGAAACTAAAATCAAGTAGTATTATTGAATATGCTTACTTAGTTTCAATAAAATGGAGAAAAAAAAGAACCCCTAAACAAGAGGTAAAGAAATACTTAGGAAGGATCTATAAATTAGAAAAAAGAGAGAACAAAACATTCCAGAATCAAACCAAAGACCTAGAAGAATATTTCAAAAAAACATCAATAAAAACAGTAAAAAAAGATTTGTTCAAGTCAGAGCTTCAAAATCATGGGTTTTCACAACAATCAGAGGATATTTTAATAAACAACAAGCTAAAAGTAAATCTAAACAAAGCAACAGTTGAAAATTCAAAAAATAACAAACCAATTTCCTTAGAGTTAAATAATAATTTCCTAAACAGTTATACTCTAAACAGAATAATCAACTACACACCACCAAAAAACCTAACAAAACTACAACTAGGAAAAGAATATGCTAATAGGTTAATCTCAGCAGGAATTCCTTTACAAGAAGAAGTTTTTGTAAGATTATTCAAAAAAGAATTTTCTTAAAAAGAAGCATATTTTAAAAATACAATCAAAATATCCTTAAAATTAAATATAGGTAAATTTTTAAATAATTAATTGCATTAAAATATCAATAAAATCCGAGGTGATAATTAAATGGCCAACGTTATATACAAAGCTAACATTAAAAGAGAGCCAGGCTATCTATATTTTGTAGATAAAAATGGTAACGCTGCTCGTGTTTCAATGGCTAGAAAAGGCCAAAGAACAAATAAAAAACAAGAAGTATTGGTAAAATCTGGAATAAAAAGAAAAACAGGGTTCTTATACTTCATAGATAAACAAGGTAATATTGCTGAAGCTAAAATGTCTAGAGGTGGTAAAAAGAAAAAATAAT
>JBBSWZ010000018.1:0-21713 GCA_038046025.1 Nanobdellota archaeon
GCTCTCATGAAGCTAATTCAACTAGCCATTATGTTGATGTTGGTACTAGTACTACAAGTACCACTGTTCCTGAAGAAGTGGTCCCTGTAGGGGTAGTTGGTAGTAGTTCTAGTAGCGGAGGAGGAGGTGGAACTAGGGTAGGAAGTATTGAACAAACTGAACAAGAAGTTGTATATTCTTTACCTGTATTAGCTCCTGGAGAATTTAATATTGATGTGACGGATCCTTACTCTAATATTAATTCTGTTGAAATAAGTGTTAACAGGGAAATTTCAAATACAGAGATTAGTATTAGAAATATTGATATCCCACTAGAGATTAATCTATTTGGTAAGGCATTGGATTATTATGAGATTGTTGGTGAAAATTTACAAGAGGGTGCTATAAACGAAATAATAATCAATTTTAGATATAAAAAAGATATAAAACCTGTTGGTTTGTTTGTTTATTCTAATGAGGAGTGGAGTGAAGTAACCAGTAGTGAAATAAGTGAAGATGATTTTTATACCTACTATGAAGCTATTAGCACTAGGCTAGGATACTACGCAATAGGAAGTAAGGGAATTAGTGAAGGAATAAGCGTTGAAGCAGAAGACAACAGAAGAGGATTTGGTTTATTGGAGAATGTTAATATAATCAAGAATAGAATATTGAATAACGAAGAAAGGCTTGCTGTGATAGTGGCATTAAATATATTATTATTTGGATTTATAGCTGTTATATTCTTTTTGTTTAAAATTATTAAAAAAATAAATAGGAGAATAAAAAAATAATTATTTCTTTAATTTTTGAATATCCTCTTGTAATTCTATAACTCTGGAAACTATTTTTCTGAATTGACCTTCTAATTCCATATTTGATTTAATTATGTCTTTTTGTTGAGAATCAAAAATGGAAATTGCGTCTTTAATACTTTTATTAACTAAAATATCTGAACCAATATTAAACAGAACTTCGTCAATTTGTTTTAGATCTGCTTTAACGAAAATACCTGGACCAAGCTGTGAAAATATTTTTTGTCCTTGTTTGGAATTTTCTAAATCTGATAAACTATCTTTAAGTTTTGTTAACTCTAAGTTTTGTTGGTTTAGAAGTTGTATTTGTTGTTGTATGGTTTCAAGATGTTGTTGAAGAAGCTGGAATTCCAAGAATTTTTGTTGTAGTATTTGTTGATCATCTTTCATTTTTCTTTTCTTTTTTTACCTTTTTCTCCTTTTTAGGTTTTTCTTCTGTTCTTTCTTTTTGTTTTCTTTGTCTTATAGGACGTTCTTTTTTAGGTTTTGATTTTGTTTTTCTAGCATCAATTTTTAGCTCTTTTAGTTCTTTTATTACATTATCTGTTGTTGCTTTTTGCTTAATTTTTATTTTTTGATCTAAAATTTCAATATGTTGGATATTACATTTTTTTCTTCTAACTTGTCCATCTATTAGAACATGGTTTTTATCTATAATATCTATTATAACACCGATTTTTCCACTATCGCGGCCGGCAGTTTTAACTATCAACCTTCCTACTTCTATCTTCTCATTGACAGTATTAAATTTATTTATTAATTCCTTTTTTAGACAAGTTGGACATAGTTGGCCTGAGAAAATCCTTTCAGGTCTTCTTTGTGATTTTGGTAGTTTTTTAAATTCTGAAGGAATAAGTCTAGGAATGCCATGTAATTGTTTTTTACAATTGGCACAATGAGCAATCTTAGGTCTTCTTTTTCTATAAAATATTTTTATTCTACCTCCAGGTAATTTAACTTTTATTCTTCTAAGTTTTCTTGTTCTGTGAGGTTGCGGCATTTTCTGAACTTTTATTAGTGTATTTTTAAAACTTTCCTAATTATGATACTAAATATAATTGAGAAGATGATATAAGATCCAAGCCAGCCAAAAAAGAAGAGTATTTTGGGTTCTCCTACTCCTGTAAAGTAATCTTGGAACCATCTTAATAATAAAATAAATGGTATTGTTGTGTATACTATTGATTTTCCAGATAATCCAAATGATTTTGGTATTAAAGCTAGTTGTTTCTTTGAAATTTCAGACATTTTTTCTGGATTGTCTTTATTGTTTTTCATTTCTTCTTGTAAAGCTTTTTGCTCTTCTTTCAGAGATCTTAATGCTTCTTGATCTGTCGTGAATTTTTGGACTAAGGAAACTAAAAGTGTCATAATAAAAGTGATTATAACAAGTCCGATTAGATTATTCCAAGTAAGTAATTTACCGAATGTTGGATCTAATACATAATGCACTGACTTACTAATTATTGTTAATTTATCCCATGCAAAAGCAATTAACAATGCTATGATCATAAAAATCATAATCATCTTTAGTCCTTTCATTTTTGGATCACCTTTCTTAACGCTGGATACATATCCATCATATGTTGGTGGGCT
The DNA here is from genome assembly GCA_038046025.1 of Nanobdellota archaeon. Classification (GTDB taxonomy): domain Archaea; phylum Nanobdellota; class Nanobdellia; order SCGC-AAA011-G17; family JACPIM01; genus JACPIM01. The sequence continues at coordinate 2,391 of JBBSWZ010000018.1, forward strand.
ATACTTTCGTATAAATTATATATTATCATAACTGTTAATAGTAAACCTGTGCCTGAAGTTAGAGCTCCAAGTAAATCGGCTGAAGCTGCTAAAAATCCTATAGCCATTCCTCCCATTACAGTTAATGGTGTTATGTATCTTTTTAATATTTGTTCTAGAACGCGTTGATCTCGTCTAAAACCTGGTATTTGTAAACCTGAGGACATTATTTGTCTTGCTTGAGAGGATGCATCCATACCAGAAGTTTGTGTCCAAAAATAGGAAAATATAACTGCTCCTATAACCATTATTAATAGATAGGAAATTGAATGGACTAAATCAATCATCCTAAATGATCCTGAGATTAGATTCTGTACTATTGTAGGAGCAAAAGTCCAAGCTGCTATCCCTCCTTGCGGTATATTACCAACATATTGCCCTATGATGTTTGCTGAAATGAAAGTAATTATCTTATTTCCTGAATTTTCTGCTGCAGACTGTAATAATCTAGCTAGAAGCTGAACGTTTGCTAGTAAAGCAGCTATTAGAATAACTGGAATATTTGAAGTATATAAAAATTTTAATGGCCATCTTATTCCATGACCTCTAATTCTACCAAAAGATAATGGTATTTCCACTTTCATAGATTGTGAATATACAGAGAATAAAAATACTAATATTGTAGCTGCAATACCTGAGAAGGCAATTATAGCTTGTACTGGATGATTACTAGCCAAAGAAGTAAATAATACCCATACTTGACCTACTGTTGCTTCCCCTTTTCCTAGTGCCCATGTTCCTAATGAACTTAAAGGGGAAAATGCTCTTACAAATAAACTTGATGAAACTCCTGCCGCGATGAATAATGATACGCCTGAACCAAATCCCCATTTATTTAATAGATCGTCCATAAACATGATTAATAAACCACCAAAGATTAATTGTATAACTAGGATTAATTGGGCTAATCTAAATGCACCAGGAACTAAATTTTCTGAAGGGGCTAAACCTCCCATAAGTACATATACTAACGCTTCAAATAATATGAAAAATAAGATTAATATTTTTTGAAGGCCTTGGAATAATGATCTACCTTCTGGAGTAGTTGTGTTTATTTTTAATATGCCGGATCCTGCTAAAAGTTGCAATACAATGGAAGCGGTTACTATTGGACCAATACCCAAAGAGGAAATTGTTCCAAATTTTGCTCCTAGGATAACTGATAATTGCTCTAAGAATTGCAAGGAGTTAGAACCTAGACCATATAAAGGTATTACGCCCATGATAAAGAAAGCTACTAGAGTTATTAAAGTCCATTTTATCTTGGTTTTAAAAGAAAGTCTTTTTTCTTCAGGTTTTTTTACTTCAGGTAAGAAACTCAATATTGACTTAAGACTCATTTGACGTAATAGTTCCTCCTGCCTTTTCAACTTTTATTTTTGCAGATTTTGAAAATGATTTTACCTTTATATTATGCTTTTTGTTTAATTTTCCTTTGCCTAAAAGTTTAGTATAACCAAGTTTAGTTAAATCTATATCTGTTTCCTTATAATTTAGCTCTCCAATATTTATTGTTTTAACTTTAAGGTTGAGTTTTTGAGGTCGTTTGAAACCGAATTTGCCAAAGTAATTTTTTAAAGTGAATTTGTTTATTACGGAGGGTTTTTTAGTATCTGCTCTTTTTCCTGTTCCAGCCATACCTCTACCTCCACGACTACCGGCTCCTCTATGTTTTTTCATGGCACCATAACCATGTGTTTTTGATCCCCTTTGCCTGGTATTTTTTTTTCTTTTTCTAACTGTCATTTAAACCATCCTTTTGATTAGATCATTTATCTTATCTTTTCTGTATCCTAGGACTCCTCCTTTTGAGAATTGTTCCTTTATTCCTTCTTTTTCAAATCCGCCTTTTGGCGGAAGTAATTTAAAAAATAATTTTAATCCTGGTAAATCCTTTAGTTCTTTTTTAAATTCAAATACTTGATTTGAAAATTCTTCTAATGAAATTTTTAATTTTTCCTTTACATATTCTTCAGTTAAACTTTTTTTTCTTGCAAGTTTACCACGCTTTTCTAATAGGAGTTTTAATATATCTTTATTTAGTTCACCCCAAGTAGTGTAGTTATTTAATTTTTTTATCATTCCTATAGTTGAAGGATTATTTTCTACTATAACACAATTATGTTTTTTATATAGTCTAAGCATGTTAAAAGTATCTTTAGCTCCTTTCCTTAAGCCAGATTTTCCTGCAATTCTGATTATTGCTAATTTCTTTTTTTCCATTTTATGCCTTTACCTCTGATAATTTTTTTAATGCATTGAAACAAGCCCTTGTTAAGTTTAATTTTGATTTTGTGTGTCTTGAAGTCTTTGAGTAAATATCTTGTAGCCCAGCCATCCCTAATATTTTAGCACATTCTTTTTCAACTTTTAATGTTGTACCTTTTGGTGCTGGCATTAATTTTATCTTTACTGATCCACATTTTCCTTCAACTGCAAATGGAATAGAATTGTTTCCTTTTGGATCCCCTTCCCATGAACCACATCCTCTTTTGATCCTAATCAAATTTAATTTTGCATTTCTTGCTGCTTTTTCTCTTGCAGGAACTGTTTCTTTTGCCTTACCAAAACCTAAACCGATAAGTCCATCTTTGTTTCCTACTATGATGGATGCTGAAAATTTTGGTTTATTGCCTTCCTTTGTTTTCTTTTGGGTTTGGCGCCACATACTTCTTTTACCACCGCCAAATTTACCCTTACTTTGTCCTATTAAGATTAATTCAGACTGTAAGTTCTGTATTAAGGAATCAACTATCTCAGCTTCCAATATTTTTAACCCTTTTTCTAGTATTTCATCAATAGATTTAATTTTTCCTGATTTTACTTGCTTACCTAGCTCTGTTTTTGGGATCCATGATTCTTTATCAAACTCTCTTATTCTCCTAATTCCAGATTCTTCTACATTTTTAGTTTTTATTCCTTCTTCCATTTTGGCTCATAATTTTATTTTTTGTTTCTTCAAATTGTTTTGGTATTTCTTCTGGGCTTATTTTGTATGTTTTAAAAGCATTTGGATTATTTTTTGAATAATCTGTGATATGTTGTCCTTTTATTCTAGATTCCTTTGGTAGGACTTTTTCATCTAAACTTATTTTTACACCTGAGTCTTTTACTCCTTTAAGCAAAGCAAATATATTTGCGCCTTTTTTAGGCTCTGTTAAACCTAAATCTGGAGTAACTTCTTTTATGTTTTTTTCAAGTGCTTTCTTTCCTACTAATAAACCTGTTAGGTATGAAGCGGGAGTATTTTTTATACTAGCTTTCCAACCAAATTTAACTAAATCCTTGGATGTGGTGGATACTAATGTTTTATCTCCTGTTTCTGTGTATTCTATTACTTGAGCTGATATTTTATTTAGAGATCTACGAATAACTAAACGCGGTTTTTTCGATAATAATAATCTTAATCTTTTCCTATAATCTGTTCTTCCTTCAATTTTTCTTTTGTATTGCATTTTTATTTACCAATTTATTTTCTTCTAAATATAGTTTAATTAGACGTGTAGTTCTAAAACGATTACTTTTTATTTTATTGTAGATATCATTGTAAACTTGAGACGTTATTTTTTTGTTTCCTCTTAAGGATTTTATGAATTTCCTTTGTGCTCTTACTTTAATCATCCATCTCTTTTTTCTAGATAAGCGTGATGTTTGTTTGCCTTTTCTTGAACCTGGACCTTTTCTTTGTCCTTTCTTTTTTTGCCTTTTTATTTTTCTAGATCTGACTCTGGAATGTCCTTTTTGTTTTTTTGATTTTATTATTTTTTTTGCTATTAAAGACCTTAGATCTGATTTAGTGATAGCTTCCTTAATTTCTGCCAACTTCTCAATATCAAATTTTACTCTTTTTTTACCAATTTTTAATAGTTTAGAGGCAACTCTTCTTTGATTTTTTATGTTCATTTTTGTTCTAGAACCTTCCTTTTCTCTTCCTTCTCACGTTTTTCTTTTTCTTCTTCTGTTTCTTCTTTCTTTTTTACTTGATTAGTAGCTGCTTCTTGCTCTGTTTTTTTCTTCTTTATATCTTTCTTTTGTTTTGCTTCTTTTCTTTGTTTTAATTTTTCCTCAACATCTTTTATAAATTTATCAATATCTTTCACGTTGAGGACATTTAATTTTAATTCCTTGATTTTTTGTAAAAGTTCAACTTTCTTTTTTGCTCCCAATTTTCTGGATATGATTAACCCGTGTTCTTTTGTTAAATTTTTTAATTGCGATTCGGTACTTATTAAAATTGGAATTAGGCCTTGCCTTAAATTTCTAATTTTTTTTGGAGATGAATAACCCACTGAAGGCTGTTTTGCTTTGCCTTTGAATTTTTTTCTTAATTTTGAGTGCATTCCCTTTGGTGCACGCCATTTCTTCTCCAATTTTTTTAAATTGTGAGCTCGCTGTCTAATAAACTTTGGCTTCTTTTTTGTTTTTGGATTAGGTTTATTCATTTTTTTGATATCTTTCTACTATATAGCAACCATCTTGGAAAATCCTTCGGTCTCTACCCTTTATTTTTGTAGTTTGTTCTATATTTGCAGCCGACTGTGATGTGTTTTCTTTGTCTACTCCTTCTAAGGTTATTATGTCTGCAACTATTTTTACATTAACATTAGGTAAAATTTTCGCTTTTCTTGGAATTTTTTCACCTAAAAAGTTAGTAATTACTATTTTATCTTGTTCTTGTGTAACCTTCATAGGGAAATGGCCTGAACAAATCTTTAATTTGTAAATATATGGGTTGTTCACTCCAGAAATTATATTCTGTATATGTGATTCTATTGTATTTAATATTCTCTTAAACTTTCTTGTTTTAGATTTAGATTTTATAATAATCTTACTGTCTGATTTTTCAATTTTTATGTTTGGATATTTGAATGTTTTTTCAATTTCTCCTTTTGGACCTTTAATATTTAATTTATTCCCATCTATTTGGGTCTCTATCCCTCCAGGAAGTTGTATTGTTATATCTATTGATTTTTTTTCCATTTTAGTAACAATAGGCTATTAGTCTTCCTCCTATCTTTTTATCCTTAAGATCATAGTGAGTTATGATTCCTTTAGAAGTCGAGACTATAATTACGCCAAAATCTTTAGCTGGTAAGTATCTCTTTTCAAATTTTTCAATATCCTTTAGTTTTACTGGATATCTTGGCTTGATTGAAGAACAATTATTAATTTTACCTGAAAGGGTAACGTCTAAAGAGTTGCCTTTTGTAGTAATCAGTTCTTTGTAACTTTTTATATATCCTTTATCCTTAAATATGTCTAATACTTGTTTAATGATCTTTGAACTAGTATTGACTACACAACTTAGCTTTCCTATTTTTTCAGCATTATTTATTTTTGATAATGCGCTTGATAATTGATCGTTTTGTGACATTTTAACTGTATTTTTTAAAACCTAATGAGGGGGCTACTTCCCTAAAGCAGGTTCTACATAAATTTAGCCCATATTTTTGTATATGTGCATGTGTTCTCCCGCACCTTATGCATTTTTTTAGACTTTCACCAACAGATCTTTTCTTTGGTGCATTATGTTTAAGAAATTTTTTCCAAATTATTGGTTTTGCTTTCAACTGAGTATATCCTTTTCTGTAATTACTTGTTGTCATTCTTCGTCTCCTATTTTAACTGAATATTTATTTCTAATAAATTCTATAGACTCTTCCTTGGTTATCCTGTGCCTTGTTGGAATTTTCCTTGACATAATTCTTCTATTTTTGATTCTGAATCCTGGTCTCGATAGTGTGACTGCTGTTTCCAAACCTATTATCCCTATAGACATATCATATTCTGCTCCAGGAATGTCTAGATATTCTGATATTCCAAAAGAGAAGTTTCCTTGATTATCAAAGTTAGATGGTTCTAATTGATTTGATTTAGCCTCAAATAATGATTTTAAGAATGCTTCTGCTTTTTTACCTCTTAGCGTTACTTTGCAACCAATTTGCAATCCAGGCCTTAACCCCCAACTAGGGATTCTTTTATTTGTTGTTGTTGCTACTGGCTTCAAACCTGTTAAGTTTTTTAATAATTTCATGGCCTTGTCTAGACCTTCTCCAGGTCCACCTGTTCCTATATTTAATGTTACTCTTTCAACTTGGATCTCTTTCATCTTATTCATTTGAACTCCTTTTCTATAACGAAAGCATAATCTTTCCTAGTTGTTATTTTTTTATTATCATATTTTAGAATTACTCTGTCTGGTGTAATCCCTTTGAAATGCTGGATTTCTTCTAATTTACTTATTGTTCCTTTATGTTTTCCATCTGTCAGATAGATTAAAGCACCTTTTTCAAATTTCAAGTGTTTTTTAATTTTGTTTTGTGAAATTATTATAGAGTCTCCAACTTTATACTCATCTTTATCCACCAATATATTTTTGCCATCATATAGATTAAGCTGTAATTTTTTACCCTTTAGAATTTTTTTACCCACAATTTTGCAAATTTTTGAATCTGCTTCCCCTTTTGTGGTTGGATGTATTGAAAATTTTCCTTGATTAAAGAGGATTATATAATATTGATTTAATTCCGGCAAGGATATAGTGTCTATAAGCCCTACTGGAAATTTATGATTTTTTCTTACAACATTATCAATTAAAACATAACCTTTGTTAAGAATTAATTTCACTTCCTTTGTAGTTTTTGCTATCTTTAGAATATCTTTAAGTAAAAAGTCTAATGTTATTGAATTCATTAATTTGTGTGGTCCTGGTAGTGGCCTAGCTATATATTTCCTGTACTTCCTTTTTTCAAGAGGCCAACTTTTAGGAACTCTTATTCTTTTCAGATGTGACATTCTTTGTTCTCTCTAGGATTTTCATTCTTTCTTTATCATCTAAATTTAAATTTGTGATCATAACATTTGATGGATGTATTGGATAAAATACCTTAGAACCATCCTTTTTGGTTAATTGAGCAGAATCAAGATGTAACTTTAACTTTTTTATATCTACACTTGTTATTTTTCCTTTAGATTTTTTGAATTGTCCTCTTAAAACTGTTACTTGATCATCTACTCTTACTGGTAAGGATCTTCTATTGTATTTTTTTCTTAATTCTTTTGATAATAGAGATGATAAAAACCTCCTTCTTATATGTAGTGGAGCGTTAGCTATGTATTTCCTTTGTTTTCTTGGATTCTTACTTGACTTCCAGTGTTTTGAATAATCTTTTTTCATTTTATACTATAATACTTGCTACTTTTGCTATTCCTGGCCATCTTTCAGCAGCCTCTTTTGCTATTGGGCCTTTAAATATTGTCCCCTTAGGATTTCCCTTCTCATCTTTTAATATAACTACTGAATTATCAGCAAATTTTATTCTTGTTCCGTCTGGTCTTCTGTATTCTCTTCTTTGCCTTACTATAACTGCTGGAACTACTTGTTTTCTCATTTCTTTATCTCCCTTTACTACTGAAACAAATATTAGGTCTGAAATTCCTGCATTTGGACTTCTTCTTTTGACCGTCTTTGAACCTTTGATTGAGACTAGTCTAACTACTTTAGCTCCTGAATTATCACAGGTTTCCATTACAGAGCCATGTGATAGCCCTTTAGTTGCTTTTGCTTTTATCGCTTTCATCTTCTATTTTTTCTATAATAATGAAATTTTTAGTTTTTGAGATTGGTCTAGATTCCATAATTCTGACCATGTCCCCTGGTTGAGCATTAATTGATTCTGGATTATGTACTTGCAATCTTGTTCTTCTTTTTTCAAATCTTTCATATTTTGGTATTGAATGTAATCTTGTGAATTCAACTTTAGCTGTTTTAGATGAGTTTGCTGATAATACTTTAGCAGTGAATATCCTCCCTCTTAAACTAAGGCCTTTGAAAAAAGGGTCATGAGAGTCTGAACTATTGGTAGCTTTTGGTGCTTTTACTTCAACACCTATATTCCTTGGTTTCATTTTTTTATCCTCTCTTCTGGTCTGCCTACTAGGTCAGTTCCATCAATTTCTTTGTTGTTTATTTTCATTTTAACTTGTGATTTTATGATTTTTTTATGGTTATTTTTTGTTTCAATTGTGATTGTATTCTTTGTTTCATCTATTATTTTTCCTTTTATTCCTTTCAGGCTTGAGTTGGCTGAATTTGTTATTTCAACTTTCAATCCAATCAACTCATGCCTTGTAATTTTTTCAGGCATGTGTCCTTACCTTGTCTCTATTGAATCTGGAGCAAAACCAAGTTTTATAAGTTCTGCTTTAACTTTTGATGAATGGTTCCCTTGTAATTCAATATTATCCTTTTTTACTGTTCCGCCACAAGCGAATTTTGACTTCAAAGTTTTTGCTATTTCCTTGATGTTAACTTCTTTGCTATTAATTCCTTCAATTATTGTAATTACTTTGCCAAATTTTCTTTTTTCTTCTTTGATTTTTATTTTTTGTTCGCTTTTGGCTAGATTTTCCCATATACCGAGTTCTTTCGGTAATCCAGTCAATGGATCTATTTCACTCATTATTTGTTTTCTTCCTCCTTATCTGTTTTTTCAACTGATTTATTCTTTTGAGCAGTCTTTAATTTTGCAATTGTTCTCTTCAATAGCTTAATTTTTCCTGGATTCTCTATTGTAGTACCAACAGCTCTTTGAGCATTAAGTTTCATTAATTCCTTGCCTAATTCTGACATCTTTTCATCTATTGATGCTTTGCTTAGTGTTTTTAGTTCATTCCTTTTTATTATCGACATTTTTCTTAGTCTCCTTAAGTTTTTTTGTTTCTTTTTTCTCAGTTTTTTTAGCTGGTTCCTTTTTCTTTATTTCTTTCTTTTCTTCAGTTTCCTTAGGTTTTTCTTCTGGTTTCTCCTTTTGTACTTCCATTAGGTTTTTTATTGTTATTTTATCTGGAAGTTTAGTATCGGGCAACATTATTTTAACTTTGACCCCTATAATACCAGACTTTAGATTAGCATATCCGGTTGCATGTGCTACTTTACTCACTGATATGTCTCCTGATTTTTTTAAGTAACCTTCTGAAAATCTCCAAGATCTTGCACGAGCACTTGGTACTTTGCCAGATATTACTATTTCAGCCCCCATGGCGCCAGAATCCATAATTCCTTGTAGCGTTTTGTAGCCTATAGATTTGAACCTTTTAGAACCAAATCTTTCTAAAGTGGATACAATTCTATCACAAACATAACTTACCTCCAAATAAGGATTGGTCACTTCTCCTATTTCTATCTGAGGATCTTGCATTTTGAACTTTCTCTTTAAAGTATTTGTTAATCTTTGAATATTTTCTCCTTTTCTCCCAACTAATAATCCTGGTCTTGTTGTGTAAACTATTATTTTTTCTCCAAGAGGTGTTCTTTTAACTTCAGTTCTTGAATAACCTGTCTTGCCTAGTTCAGAAGCGATATATTCTTGTATTCTAAGCTCTTTCAGTTTTTGTTTTACAAATTTTCTTTCAATCACTTTTTAGTTTCCTTTGATTTTTCTTTAGTTGTTTGTTCTTTTTTTTCTTGAGTTTTAAATTTTTCCTGGATTTTTTCTTCAGCTATAATTTCTATATGGGTTCTTTTTGCTCTGATTCCTCTTTGTCTTCCATATCTCATAGGTCTTGAAGCCATATTTGCTTTTACTAAGACAAGAACTAATGAATTAGTGTTTAGACCTTTGTTTTGCGCATTTGCTTCTAAACCATTAAGTAACTTGATTATTTCCTTAGTTGCTTTTATTGGATAGGCTCCTGGTCCAATCTTTCCTTTTCTATGCCCCCTGTCCTTATGGAATCTTCTTAATGGTAATGCCTTTTTTTGTTCATAGATTAAATTTAGTTGTTTTTTTGCTTGTTGGAGAGTTTTGTATCTAATCAGATTACAAAGTTCAATTGAATGCTTTGTTGAAATAGGTAAATCCATTCCTTTTATTTTAGCAGTATTTTCTCTTTCCATTTTATTTTTGAGCTATTGCAGCACTTGATCTTGTTGCTCCTATTCCTGGAGCTGAATGTGCAACTTTCTTCCTATTCATTGTAAATTCCCCTAGATAATGACCAATCATATCATTGAGTATTTCAATTGGCACCCAATCTCTGCCAGCATGGATTACCAGTTTAGAACCCACCATTTCTGGTAGTACTATCATGTCACGAATATGGGTTTTGATTTGTTTTTTGGAATCTTTGTGTTTTTTAATTTTGGATAATAATTTTTTTTGTTGATCTGTTAATCCACGAGCTAATGATCTCCTTTGTCTTGCTGGAAGTAGTTGAATAAATTCCTTCATATCCATCTTTTGTAATTCAGTCAGGTTTTTTCCTTTGTAGTTAAATTCTTTTGTTGCCATTATTTTTTACCTGTTCTTTTTGCTCTTAAAGGACCTACTTTTCTTCCTGGTGGTGCAAATCTTGAAGGTGATTTTATCTTAGCATGTTGTCTACCACGACCAGACCCAAAAGGATGATCTACTGCATTCATTGCTACACCTGATGTTATTGGATATAATTTTCCACGAGCCCTCATTAAATGATGTCTATTTCCTGCTTTTACTATAGGTTTGTCTTTTCTTCCCGCGCCTGCAAGAGTTCCAATTGTGGCACGACATTCTGCTAATATTTTCTTTTGTTCCTTTGATGGTAACTGGATTAAAATATGATTTCCTAGTTTTGAGATTACTTTAGCTGAATTCCCGGAGGTTCTACATAATTTTCCACCATCTCCTGGCATTAGTTCTATATTATAAATTAAGGTTCCATCTGGTATTCTTTTGATTGGTAAAGTATTTCCAGTTTTAACTTGTGCTTTGGCGCCTGACTCTATTTGATCATTTACTCTTATTCTTTCTGGAGCAAATATGTATGAGTCTTCATGATTATCATACCTTACCAGAGCTAACGGGGCCGAGTGACCGGCTGAATGTACTAAATCAATGATTTTTCCTTTAACAACAGAATTTTTTTCAAGATTATCATATTTCCTATGTTTAACATCTGAGATCCATCTATGTGAATGAGCTCTATATGTAGTAGTTCCTCTTCCACGTCTTTGCGATATTATTCTTTTTCCCATCTTACATTATTCCTAATTTAGTAGCTATATCAATAGCTGGATTGTCTGGTGATAGTCTAATATAGGCCTTTTTTAAGCCTTTTTGAATAGTAGTATTTACATTTAGTACTTTTACCTTGAACATTTCTTCAATTGCTTTTTTTATTTCTTGCTTAGTTGATTTTTTATTGACTATGAAAACAATTTTATTTTCAGATTCCATTAGTTTAACTGATTTTTCAGTTGATAATGGATATTTAATTATTTGATTCATTTTTTCTTATTTGTAAAAAGCTTATTTTTTTCTAATAGTTGAATGGCCTCTTCTGTGAATATAGTTAATCTTCCTGGAATTGTGCCTGGAGCAAGAGTTATGATATTTAGTTCATTAATCTTATGAACGCTAACCCCAGGTAAATTAATTGATGAGTTAAGTAGAGGACAATCTTTAGAGACCACTAGTAGTGGACCTGTTTTTGTTCTGTATTTCCTTCCACGAGATTTTCCTTTTCCAGACCTTATTGTCTTTTTTTGTAATCTTGCTAATTCATTTTCCAGTCCTAATTTAAGTAATATGTTTTTTACCTCTTTAGTTTTATTGGTTGATTCGAACTTGGAATCAATGATGAATGATGGCTTTTCTGTTTTGTGACCACGAGCTTGGATTAATTGCAAGTTTAATGTTGCTGATAAGGCTGATCTAATTGCTTTTCTTCTTTCATTCACATTTATTTTTTTAGTCCAATCTTTTTCTGCTTTTGGAGGGTGCGCTCTTCTTCCTCCCACTGCAAAGGGTACTGTTGCTCCAATATAATAAAATTGGGTTCCTCTCTTTGTCATTACTTTTCTTGGTGCTCTTGAAGCCCCTCTTCCATATATCCCCTTATATTTTCTTCTTCTTTTTGAAACATATGACGAAGCTCTTTTTCCTGCTTCTTTATATGCACCATACGGAGCCCTAGATGAAGATTGTAATGCTAAAAATGCTCTTTTGATTAGATCTGGTCTTATTGATTCTTTAAATTGGTCTGGTAAATCAATTTGTTTTACTTTTTTTCCTTGTAAATCATATAAATCTGCTTTCATTGTTTACTATCCAAGTTTATTAATTTTATTTGATATTGCACTGGTTGTTGTTTTTGCCTTATAGCTGGGGTTAAGATTATTGTTCTTTTTGTTGGACCTGGAATTGAACCTTTAACAACGATATAAGAGTTTTTTATTAGACCATAATGTAGGAAGCCGGATTTTGGATTTATTTCTTTAGGATCTGAACCTATGAGTAAATTTTGTTTATTATATTCTGTTCTTTGATGATATCCCATTTTACCAGCATGAGGAACTGAGAATAAAACTTTTTTTGGTGTCCAAGAACCTAGAGTGCCAATTCCACGCTTTGTTTTTTCTGATTTATGCTGTCTTATAGCAACTCCAAATCTTTTTACAGTACCTTGAAACCCTTTACCCTTAGTTATCGAATGTACATCTAAAAAACTAGAGTTTTTTAATACCTCATCTAATCTAATTTCTTTGTTTAATAATGTTTTTGCAAATGTTAGCTTTTCTTGATTACTTTTGCCAGAGATGGATATTTCTAATATTTCTGGTTTTTTCTTTCCTATACCTATTAATTTTGGCTGAGTATAAACTACTAATTTGACCTCATCGAAATCTTTAGGTTCTTCTTTTAACTTTTTTGATATATTTACTCTTCTTTTTAATTCCTTGTCTATATTTTTTGAGAAAATTTCAGAAGTGAGAACAAGACCATCATGAGATTTTTTGTAGAAGCGTAGAGAAAGAGGTTTTAATGGCGGACATTCAATAACTGTAACTGGAATGGAAAGCAAATCATTTTTGAACATTGTGTTTGGTGAGTTATCTTTGGCAATGATATGTGTCATACCTGCTTTGTAACCTATAAAAGCTAATAAATTAATTCCATCTATGTTTGACCAGGATCTAATCCTGGCATATGCTCTTTTTGACCTTTTTCTAGGCCAAAATTGTAAGCTTCCTCTTCTTGGTGCATGTATATTTGGCATTTTTTAGGCTATAAACTAAAGAATCAGCGACTAGTTTAGGCTATCATTTTTATTTAACCAATTTTTATCAGTAGGGTAAAGATTTTGTTAGAACTAGTATTTATAAAGGTATCGGAAATTTTTACTATATTTCTCTCAAATATCCCCAATTATGTAACTTATCAGAATCTTCATACCATCTGTCACCTATATCATCTCTATAATACATATGTGGTATTTTTATGTTTTTAATCCTTGAATAAACTTGGTTTTGTGCTTGTTTCATAGACTGCCCTGTTCCACATACAATTAAGACAACTCCTGAAGTCCCTGTAACAATCCATTCATCGTTTACCTTTTTAACATCCTCTATATGTACACCCTCAACTGGTTTTTTGAAGAATACTACTGAATCTTTAGATTTTATTTCAAAAGTTTCTTTGTCTGTAAATGGGAAAGGGGGTACTACAATTCTAACCCCTATCTGGAAACCTGCTCTTGTTTTAATTTTAAAATCTTCTCCATTAGCAAGATTATATAAAAATTCTCCCATAGGGGTTATCATTCCTTCTTGCTGTATGCATATTGTTGGATAACCAAATCTTGCTGTGAACTCTAAAGGGTATATACCATTACCATTAACAATACAATTTAAGTCTATATACCCAACATACCCTTCTTCTGCAAGCCTTGATTCAAATTTTTTTAATGTTTGATTAAATATTTTATTTGGATCGCTCCAGAACATGGTTGTTCCCATTTCACCTGTTGATGGTCCTAAATTCCCAGGGAACAATTTTTTATGTTCAAAGTTTACATTAATTGGGTAAATAAAATTTTTACCATTAAAAAAGGCACCAACTGCAATCTCAACCCCAGTAACCCTTTTTTGTAGCTGGAAAACTGGAATTTTTTTTGATAAAGCTTTTTTATAATCATTTAGAACTTGTATTACATCCCTTCCATCATCTTCTTCTCCTACAAATAATAATCCTTTTATATTTTGAGCTTCTCCGCTTGGCTTTATGACGTATCTTGTCGGATTTAATCTTACATATTCTATTGCTTCGTCAAAATTCTTAAACTCTCTGTATGGAATTACATTAATTCCATGCTTCTTTAACTCTTCTTGTCCAAAAGTTCTATCATCTTCTAATTGGTCTGTATAATAAGTTCCACCAACAACTTTCTTTCCTTTGTCCCTTAATTTTTTTGCAATAGTTCCTTGCCCTAGAACATCATCAAAGACAATAACATCTGCCCAATCAACATGTTCCTCGTAATTATCAACTTTATCTACAAATCCATCTGTAACTTCTTTTTCTTCTCTTTCTCTTATGTAATATTTTACATTGTTTCCTTCCTTTTTAACTTGCCATACTATATCTCCAATTAAACCATCCCAAGAAATAAAAAGGAAATTTTTTGGTTCCATTGAATTATCTGAAAAAATATGTATTTTTAATCTTTTCGTTGAATCTTTTTAGGGATAATTTTCATTTCATCTTTTTAGTTATGTCAATATCTTTACTGCATTTTTCACACTGAAAACGTATTGAGTCTGCTGTTTTTTCTTTTTGAGCCTCTTCATCAAAGATTTTTACTTTTTTTCGTTTAAATGGAGCTTGTAATTCTCCTGAATAAGAACAATGTGAACAAGTGTATTGTATATTTATAGTTAAAGTATCTTCATATTCTTGTTGTGGTATTGTATGATTACATTCCTTACAAACATACTCTTTGGCTCTTATTTTTGGTTTTCCTGTTTTTTCATCTAAAGGTTTGCCAATTAAGCTTTTTTTACAATTTGGACATAATTCTTTGAAAACCCAGGCTTTTATTTTACCTTTTCCTGTAGATCTGTTAGTGAAATAGACACACTCATTCATGCTAGTTAGTTGTTTTAGTGTCATTTTTTGTATCTTCCTCTGTACTCCAGTCTTGGTTGATAACATAACCAACTATTGATTTAATATTTTTTGTTGATTTATAGATCCATTTTGAGAAGATAGAAGTAAATTCTTTTTGGTCTTCTCTTTCATTTAGATTTAGATCATTTGCTGAGATTATTATGTAACTTGCTATCAAAACTATTGTAATTATTATCCATCTAAGTTTTACCATTGTTTAAACATTCTTTAGATAATTTTTAAATTTATCTCTACTAATCTTCCAATATGATCGATCATTGGAAAAGATTTCAGGTGTAATTGTATTATCATATTTATATTTTTTGAATAATTTAGCTATTTTATTCCAATTAATGTTTCCTACCCCTACTGGTAGATGATCATCTTCTCCTCTGTTGTCTGAGATATGAACGTGTTCTAATTTTTTATGGTATTTTTTAAGAAATTTTTCAGTTGCATTCTCTTTAGTTCCTATATTTGCATGTCCTATGTCTAAATGGAATTTTAATTTAGGAAACTTCTTGAATAGTTTGTCTAAAATAAAGAACTGTTCTTGAGAAGCACTTGTATGTTCAATCATTAGGTTTAAATTGTTATCTATTTTTTTGTAGGTTTCGTTTAAAACTTGAGAATAGAATTTTACTAAATCTTCCTTATTGAAAAAACCTTCTGCTGGCATTAAATGAAAATTAACATTTTTACTTCCAGCCTCTTGAAAGAAATAATAACATTTTATTAGATAATCTGCTGTTGCATCTCTTACCTCTTTTATCCCATTTTGGAAAGGTAAGAACCATGCTGTATGACCAGTAATTCCGATATTATATTTTTTTAATTGATTTTTAACTGTTTTTGGATCTAATTGCTCTAGGCTTGCTTTTGGTGGCTCTAAAGTTAAGTCAATGAAATCAGCATCCATTTCTGAGAAAGTTTTTATTTCTTTGTATAAATCATTTGCAGGATTATTCATTATTCCATATTTCATATAATCTTTTTAATTCTTAATATTTATAAATGGTTATGTTTATACTTCTTTTAAAGCCCTGTAGTCTAGAATAACTTTCTTAGGAAGGATCCTAGGAAAGAAATGGACAACGGCCAAGGACGCAAATCAAAAAGCGTAACCCTCTGGAGGTTGAGACTGAGGTTCAAATCCTCACAGGGCTAATAGGCTCCCGTGGTCTAGTCCGGTCTTAAGAACCTAGGTTCTAAAAAACTCCTAGGGCTTAACGGAGAATGACGCGAGCTTCTCGAGCTTGCAACCCGAGTTCAAATCTCGGCGGGAGCATTTATGTATAGAAAATAACATTTTTAGGATCTACTTTGTGTAAACACTAGGAGATGTTTTTAAATTAAGCTTGAAGGTTTTACTTTTTTCTCTTAGGGCTTATCTTATTAAGACCTACATGAGTTTTTGCTAAGCCATATGCTGTTAGTGCAGAAATAATTAAACCTACGGCTGTACTTATCACTATAATATTGTCTTTAATTCGCTCTCCAAAAGTTTTTGTTGGTTGAGCTACATTTAATTTTAATCTTATATCTTCTATATTTGATGTTATCAGATTATAGTTTAGATCAAAATCTTCTTGTGAATAACGAATATATTCCAATTGTACCTTTTGTATTAGACTTTTAGTATCTTCAATATCTCCTTCAATATTTTTTACATCATACCCATCTGCTCTTTTATTGAACATTTCTTCTTCATATTTTCTTAGGTCTTCACGAACTTTGGTTATTTTCTGGGAAGCATCTGTAGAGTTTAGCGTTTGTTTTTCTTCTGTTGGCTTTTCCTCTACTGGTTTTTTTTCTGATTTTATTGAAATTGTTTTAATCTCTTGTTTTATTACTTCAGAGGCTGAAAATATTTTTACTATTACATCTACTTGATCTTGTGCTGAAACCTCTAATAAAATATTTAAAAACTCTGATTTTTTAGGACTCAATGATTCTAGGCTGCTGAATTCTTTAGTTTTTATTCCTTCGCCAGATATTGTTGCATGCAAATCTAATAATTCTTCTGAGCCATCATTTTCTATCTGAATAATTAAATTATTATTTCCTGGGTATAGTAAATTTGGTACTACAGACAATATTTTGATTGATGTTTTTTTAACTAATATAATGAGTTTGTCCTCGCTGGTTGTTGTTGATTGCGAATCTGTAGATAAAAATTTAATTTCTTTTATTAATTCTGTATTATAATCTGAAATTGAATATGTCACCGTATTTTCTATTGATGGTTGAGGTAAAGAAAATATACATTCTAGATCACATTCTTTAGTCTGAGGTATTATTTCTGAAGATGTAGAGTTTTCTACTTTTATAGAATAATCAACAGATACTGCCGTTACGGTAGTTATAGACAATAGAACAATTAAAAAATAAATTAAAGTATATCTCATGTTACTATTGGAGAATGAAAGGGTTTTTAAACCTTTTGAAAGTCTAATATTTTCTTAGATTAAATAAGTTCTGCTTTGATTATCTTTACTTCTTTTATCGGTTTATTTCCTGATCCAGTTTGTACTTTTGCAATCTTATCCACAACATCTATTCCCTCAACTACTTCACCAAAAACTGGGTGTTTATCATCTAGAAAATTATTATCTACTAAATTAATGAAGAATTGTGAACCTCCTGTATTAGGTCCCGCATTTGCCATGGATAAAGTTCCTCTGTTATTTTTATTTCCGTCCGCATGAGTGAATTCATCTTCTATTTCATATCCTGGACCACCTCTACCAGTACCTTCTGGATCTCCGCCTTGAATCATGAAACCATCTATAACTCTATGAAAAATAACTCCATTATAGAAACCTTCTCCTACTAATTTTTTGAAGTTTCCTGCTGTTATAGGCATATCATCATATAATTCTATAGTAATCTCCCCCATATTAGTTTTTATAAGAACTTTGTTATCATCCATTTTATTACATCCTCCAAGAATTATTAAAATTGATATTATAAATATTGTTAATTTTAATTTCATAAAAATGTGAGAAAATAGATTATATATAAATTAATCGATGTTGCGTAAGATTTAAAAAAGCTGTTTCTTGATCAATTATATGGTAGAAAAGTTCTATATTACAACAGCAATAGATTATGTAAATTCATCACCACACCTTGGTCATGCTTATGAGAAGATTTGTGCTGATGTCTTAGCTAGATGGAATAGGCTTTTAGGAAAAAAAGTTTTTTTCTTAACTGGAACTGATGAGAATGCACAAAAAAATGCTCAAGCTGCTAAAGAAAAAAAGATTCCTGTTAAAGAATTTGTTGATAGAAATTCCAAGATATTTGAAAAGTTATGTAAAACTTTAAATCTAAGTCATGATTATTTTATTAGAACTACAGAAAAAAAACATATTAAAGCTTCTCAGGATATTTTTCAAAGAGCTTACAATAATGGTGATATATATAAAGGAAATTATGAAGGTTATTACTGTACTGGTTGTGAAGCTTTTAAAACTGAGAAAGATTTAGTTGATGGTAAATGTCCTGAACATAATAAAAAACCTGAATGGTTGGAAGAAGAAAGTTATTTTTTTAGATTAAGTAAATATGAGAATGAAATTGTTAAGTTATTAAATTCTAAGGATTTTATTTTACCTGATGGATATAGGAAAGAGATGCTAGCAAGGATTAAGGAAGAAGGATTAAAAGATTTAAGTATTAGTAGAACTAAATTAGATTGGGGTATACCTGTTCCTTTTGATAAGAAACATTTGATTTATGTTTGGTTTGATGCTTTGATAAATTATGTTTCTGGAATAGATTATCCTACTGGAAAATATAAAGAATTTTGGCCAGCTGATGTTCATTTAATTGGGAAGGGAATAAATTGGTTTCATTCCGTAATCTGGCCAGCTATGTTAATTAGTGTAAATATTCCTGTTCCAAAAACTGTTTTAGTACATGGTTACGTTAATTTGTTTGGCAAAAAGATGAGTAAATCAGGAGGAAAAATAATTGATCCTTTTGAGTTAGTAGAAAATTTTGGAGCTGATCCTGTTAGATATTTCTTAATCAGAGAAATTCCATTTGGACAAGATGGAGATTTTTCAGAAGAAGCTTTGAAAGATAGATTGAATAATGAATTAGCAAATGATTTGGGTAATTTGGTTAGTAGAAGTTTGACTATGGTTGAGAAATATTTTGATGGAAAAATTACTAAAAATAAAAATGAATTGAAATTTGATATTGATAAAATTAAAAAATTAATGGAAAAATATAAATTAACAGAGGCTTTATCTGAAATTTGGAAATATGTTCAAGAAATTAATAAATATATTAATAAAGAAAAACCGTGGGAAATAAGGGATGCACCCTTATCAACCCGCAAGAGAGA
>JBBSWZ010000018.1:21813-27451 GCA_038046025.1 Nanobdellota archaeon
ATAAAGAAAAACCGTGGGAAATAAGGGATGCACCCTTATCAACCCGCAAGAGAGAAGAAGTTCTATACACTGTTTTAGATAGTTTGAGGATTGTTTCTATCTTATTATATGCTTTTATACCTGAAACTTGTGAGAAAATAAGTAAACAATTAAATTTTGAAATTAAAAGTTTGAATGATTGTAAGCCTAATCTATTAAAAGAAGGAAAAATTAAAAAAGGAGATATTTTGTTTAAGAAAATTGAATAAGATGGAAAAAATAAGTTTTAATGAATTTAAGAAAGTGGATTTAAGGGTTGGTAAAATAAAAGCTGTTAAAGATCATCCTAAGGCTGATAAATTGTTTATTATAAATGTTGATTTAGGTAAGGGAGAACATGATATTCAGTTAGTTGCTGGACTGAAAGGACATTATGAAGAGGATGAGTTAATTGGTAAGAAGATAATAGTTGTTAGAAATTTAGAACCTGCAGTTATAAGAGGTGTTGAAAGTCAAGGTATGTTATTAGCTGGTGAATTTAAAGGTAAAATATCATTATTAACTATAGATAGAGATTTAGAAGTTGGTTCTAAGGTTATGTAGTATAATATAAATTTATTTAAAGAGATTGAGATTCTAGGTTTTATGGAAAGAATTTGGACTGAAAAATTTAGGCCTTCTATTTTTAAAGAAGTATTGGGACAAGATAAAATAGTTGAAAGAATAGAAGCTATGACCAAGAACAAGAATATTCCAAATTTATTATTTGCTGGTCCTGCAGGCGTTGGTAAAAGTACTGTTGCTTTAGTAATAGCTCATGAACTATATGGAGATAAATGGAAACAGAGTTTTTTAGAATTAAATGCTTCAGATAGCAGAGGGATAGATACTATTCGTGGAGTAATAAAAGATTTTGCAAGAACTAGAGCTGTTAGTAATGTTCCATTCAAGATTATATTTTTAGATGAGTCTGATTCTTTAACTAAGGAAGCTCAACAAGCTCTTAGAAGGACTATGGAGAATTTTTCTGATAATGTTAGATTTATATTAAGTTGTAATTATTCAAGTAAATTAATTGATCCTATTCAGTCTAGATGTAGTATTTTTAGATTTAAACCTTTAGAAAAAGAAGGTATGAAGAAAATAATTGAAAAGGTAAAAAAGGATGAGAGATTAACCATAGATGAGAAAGTAATTGATGCAATTTATGAAATATCTGATGGTGATGCTAGAAGAGTTGTTAATATTTTACAAAGTAGTGCTTCATTAAGTAAAGTTATTACAGAAGATTTAGTTTTTAATTTAGTGAGTGCTGCAAGACCTAAAGAAATTAAAGAAGTTTTGGATTTAGCTATTAACGGTGATTTTGTAAAATCAAGAGAGAAATTATTAGATACTATGCTAAAACATGGGTTAAGTGGATTCGATGTTATAAAACAAATTCAAAAAGAAACTTTAAGTTTAGATATAAAAGATGAGAAGAAGCTTGCTTTAATTGAAAAATGTGGTGAAATTGAGTTCAGAATGGTTGAAGGTTCAGATGAGTATTTGCAAATTGAATCTTTACTTGCATCATATGTTTTATTAGGAAAATGAGATGGGAATTTATCAGGGTCTTGCTGAATTAAGGAAAAGGAATGGGAGACTAATAGTAACAAGCTCAAAAACATCTGTTGGAGGACCTCATGGTTACATGAAATTTGTAAAGTCGGAAGGCATACCTAAGATTTATATTGATGGTAGTGATAGTTTAGAAGAACAAATTAAAACATTAATTCATGAATCCTTCCACGTATCTCCGATCTTTATAAATAATAGTATAATTTGTAGGGAGCGTATGAAATTAATAGAATTAGATGGGCCGGATAGGGAAGAACATGAAGAAATAGAAAGATTAACCGCAGAAGTGTTTGATAATCAGCCAGTTCTTGTAGATTGTTTAAGATATTTGCTTAGAAAAGGAAAAACTGAACTGGATATAAGAAGCTATTTAAACAAAAGAAAAGATGATACAAGACAATCAACTTTTGAATTTATTGATTAAATAAAATGAACCTAGTTGATAAATACAAACCTAGTAAATTAGGGGAAGTTTTAGTTAGTAAAGAAAAAATTTTTGATTTGAAAAGATTTGTTTTAGAAAAAAAACCTGTAATAATAAATGGTCCTACTGGTTCTGGAAAAACAAGTTTAGTTTATGCTTTGGCTAAAGATATTGGGTATGATGTTTTTGAAATTAATGCAAGTGATTATCGTAATAAAGGTAATATTGATTTGATTGTTAAGCCTAGTACTTTAGAAGGAAGTTTATTTGGAAAGGGAAGAATTGTTTTAGTTGACGATATTGAAGGATTATCTGGAACTAAAGATAGAGGGGGAATACAAGCTTTAAGTAAGGTTATGCAAGAAAGTAAATGGCCAATTGTTATAACTACTTCTGATGTTTATAATAGAAAAATTTCTGTTTTAAGAAAAAAATCTGGATTGATTGAGTTAGAACCAATAAGTTCAGTTGAAATTTTTAATATTTTAAAGAAAATCTGTGATAATGAAAATATAATTTATGATGAAAGTGCTTTGAAAGAGTTAAGCAGAAGAGCTAGGGGGGATATTAGAGCTGGGATAAATGATTTAGAAAATTTAACTAGTAAAAATAAAGAATTGAGCAAGGAAAGTTTAGAAAATTTGGATGATAGGAATAAAACCGAGGAAATATTTAGTGCTTTAAATTTGATTTTTAAAAGCAGTGAGATTAAGAATGTTATTGATAGTATTGATAAGACTGATTTGGATTTGGATGAGGCTTTTTTATGGATAGATGAGAATTTACCTATGCAATATTTGAAAAGTAAGGATTTGTATAAAGGTTATGATAATTTAAGTAAAAGTGATGTTTTTAAGGGAAGGATTAGGAAATGGCAGTATTGGAGATTTTTAGTTTATAGGAGTTTTTTTATGACTGCTGGTGTTGCTTTAGCTAAAGATAGTAAATATATGAGTAATATTGGCTATAAAAGAAGTTCTAGGTTATTGAAATTGTTTTGGGCTAAACAGAAAAATATGAAAAAAAGAGCTATTAGTGAGAAAATATCTGAGAAAAGTCATATTTCTGTTAATAGAGCTATAAAAGATGTTTTTCCTTTTATTAGATTGATTTATAAAAGTGGGAAAAGTATTGATGAGTTAGATTTAAGTGATGAGGAGGTTGAATATCTTAGAAAGTGATATTGACATATTCTATGACAAAATGACATCAAAATCACCAACTGAAGGAGAAGAGATAATATCAATATATTTAACTGATAATGATATTAAATTTAAAAGAGAAGTTGAGATTGGAGGATTAGACGGTGATTATGCCCATTATAGGACAGCAGATTTTTATTTACCCCAGTATAAAACATTTATTGAATTCTTCGGTAGATGGAATACGGAGAGAGGTAGGGAAGAATACAAGCAGAAACAGAAAATATATGAAAAAAATAAGATTCCATGTGTCTACCTATATCCTGACAATTTAGGCGTATTAGATTTTATTTTTAAAAGAAGACTTGGGGGGGAATTGATTAAACATAATTTAAAATGGCAATTATTTAAATATAATTTTAAAATTTTTAGGGAGGAAGAAGGTTCAATGATAATTGTTTTTGGGGTTTTGATCTATTATATACCCTCTCTTTCTGCAAAGGTAATTGTTTTTTTATTACTGGTGTATAATTTATTTAAATCAGTTAGAAAACATTTTAAAAAGGTTGTTTAATATGGAAATTAATTTGGATAATATGTTTGGGATTTAAAAAAGAGACTATATAAAATATAAGCAATAATTACAAGAATAATGATGGATTTTATGTCAAAAGATCTATTAATTTTTTGTTCCCTTAGGTATATTTGTTCAGAAATATTCAGATTCTCTAAAGGTAGAGAAAGTTCAGCAATTGCTGTATTAAATTTATACGCCTTAAACATATCCTCTGCAATTTCTTTGGAATCTTTTGCTTGATCAAGATAGAAGTTAGCATCAGAAATATTGTAATTTGGCCTCATAAAAATATCAGAAAAGAAGATCTTAAGAGGAGCTGGTTTTAATTCTACTATTTGGTTATATTTACTAGTAAATAAAGAATAAGCATTGTCATATTGAGAAATTTTGTCAGAGACTCTTGACTTGTGACTCACCAATATCTCCTGATTATTAGGATTGATCAGATATGGTTCATAATTTAATATCTCTTCATATGCTTCTTTTACTTCATCTAATTTAGTTTTTTCAATTTCCAACTTATCACTTCCATTTAAATCAAAATTAATAAAGAATCTAAGAAAGGATCTAAGAGTCGCAATAATCCTATTGGTGAACTTATTTGCAGAATCTCTAATTTGAGCAGTAACAGAATCAGCATAGTTTTTTAGTTTTAATTTACCTTCTTTAACAGTTTTAGTAAGGTGAAAAACATAACCCTCTTGTGCATAGTTATTTTGAATATTTTTCATATAAATATTGGTGTTTGCAAAGGATTCTATAGCCTCTTTTAAATTATGATTATCGTAACTACAACTAACACTCAATAAAAAAGTTGAAGGAGTAAATTTAGAAACTTTTCCCATTTTTTTTGCCGTATCAATAGTATCCTTTACTTTCTTGGATTGTTCAGTACCTAAAAGAGGACTTAACCTTTCCGAAGCAGATGCTGCCAAGTTAACTGATTCTTGTCTAAGTTCATCTTTACCAAAATAGGAGCATACATCAAAACCTGTTGGATCAAAATGGATAATCGAAAGATTTTCATTATACAAATTGTACTTAATATAATTTAGATCAATTAATTCTTGATTCTGAATTTCTGTTAAAACCCCTCTTTTTTGAACATCAAATATTATGGTGGCACATTTATTATCATTACAACACTTATAAAATACAGGAACTTTTGTACAAAGCCTAGTTGGATTAAAAAATGAAGGGCAACTCACATCATACACAAAGAAATCAATTATTTCGCAGGATTCATCTTGATTCTTAAATTCATTTAAATACTCGTCAGGGGTTATATTTGCATATGCAATAGTTATCACTAAAAAGGGGATTACTACTAAAGTTAAATAATTTTTTTTCATTATAATCTTTTATAGAAGCAATCAGAGAGGTTTATCTCCGATCACCTCTCTTTTTATGTAACTTCCAAACAATCTGGGATTTATAAAGTTTTTGTGTGTAATCAAAATTTTTTCCCTTTTAGATGCCATAAATTTTATAAAGAAGAATAATATCAAAATTATCTATGTTCAACAAAAGTATAAAGATCATAGCAACCATTATTTCAATCATAATAATACTCTTAATTGGTGTTTATATAATAAGGTTCATAGAAAACCTGAGGTAAACTTCTTTTAGAGAAGGGAGGTCATAGGAACCGTAGGTTCTTATACTGATTAGAAAAATAAATTAACTGAAAATTAAAATTTCAAACTTTTAAAGCTCTAAGTTTTTGCACCCTAGACTCAAGTGAAGGATGTGTTGATAGAAGTGAAAGCAATCCTGTCCCAACATAGGGCCTTGCAATAAAAATCGATTGTGCTGCGGGAGAGCCAAACCTTAAAGGATTAATTTTTGCTCCTTCATGGATCTTTATTAAAGCACTAGATAAAGCTTCTGGATCTT
>JBBSWZ010000019.1:0-10991 GCA_038046025.1 Nanobdellota archaeon
AAATTCTTGATAGTATTGAACAAGATTCTTCATAATCTATATTCTCCAGTATATATTTAACGGACAAGCACTCGTAAGGCTTATAAACTAATTTTTCAAATTTTTTAGTAATAACTTCTAAGATGTCAATTACTCAAATAAACAAACCAAATACTGATGAACAGATATATTCAGCTCTGAATAAAATAGTTGGAACATGGTTTAAAAATAAATTTAAAACATTCTCAGATCCTCAAAAATATGCTATTCTACCAATACATAAAAAAGAAAATGTATTAGTCAGTGCAGTAACAGGTTCAGGTAAGACATTAACAGCCTTCACATCCGTCTTAAATGAATTAATCTCCTTATCAGAAAAAAACAAATTAGAAAATAGAGTTTATGCAGTATACGTAAGTCCATTAAAGAGCTTAGCTAGTGACATAAACATTAATTTAATCAGTCCTTTAAATGAAATGGAAGAGCAAGAAAAAAAGAAACTCGGAATAAGAATTGGTCTAAGAACAGGAGATACAACTCAGACAGAAAGACAAAAAATGCTTAAAAACCCACCACATATTCTAATAACAACTTCAGAGTCCTTAGCTTTGATGCTTTCATCTTATAAATTTGTAGAATTATTAAAAGATGTCCAGTATTTCATAATGGACGAGCTTCACAGTTTTGCAGAAAATAAAAGAGGCACACATTTAGCCATATCATTAGAAAGATTACAACATATTTCTCCTAATATGACTAGAATTGGATTATCAGCTACAGCAGAGCCTATTGAAGAGCTTGCTCAATTCTTAGTAGGGTCAGATAGACATTGTAAAATAGCAAGAGTAGATTTAACAAAAAAGCTAGATGTTAAAGTAATTTCACCAGTTGATGATTTAATAAACATTACCCAAAATCAGTTACATCATAAGTTATATTCATTATTAGATAACCTAATAGAAGAACATAAAACAACATTAATATTTACAAATACAAGATCAGCTACTGAACGTGTAGTACATCATCTAAAAGATAAATTTCCTAAAAAATATATAGAAAACATAGCAGCCCATCACGGTTCGTTATCAAAAAAACATAGATTAGATGTCGAAGATAGATTAAGAGATGGAAAGTTAAAGGCAGTAGTTTGTTCAACCTCATTAGAGCTTGGAATTGATATTGGGTTTATAGACCTAGTAGTTTTACTCGGAAGCCCTAAATCAGTAGCTAGAGGTTCTCAAAGGGTCGGAAGGTCAGGACATAGATTACATGACACAATTAAAGGAAGATTCGTAGTCTTAGACAGAGATGATTTAGTAGAGAGTTCTCTTTTGTTAAAGGACATGGTAGAAAGAAAAATAGACAAAATCCACATACCAAAAAACTGCTTAGATGTTCTAGCACAACAAATTTATGGAATAGCAATCCAAGACAGATGGAACATAAACAATTTATTCAGATTAATTAAACAAGCATATCCTTATAAAAATTTATCAAGAAAAGATTTTGATGAGGTAATAAAATATCTAGCAGGAGAATATTCTTCTTTAGAAAATAGATATATTTATGCTAAAATATGGCATGATAAAGAAACTAAAATGATAGGAAGAAGAGGTAAACTTGCTCGCGTTCTATACATGACAAACATAGGAACAATCCCAGATGAAACCTCAGTAAAAGTAAAGATTAAAGATCAAATAATAGGATCAATAGATGAAGCTTTCTTAGAAAGATTAAAAAGAGGAGATGTATTCGTTTTAGGGGGCAATACCTATCAATTTCTATTTTCAAGGGGAACAGTGGCCCAAGTTATAGCAGCCCCAGAAAAAAACCCAACAGTACCATCATGGTTCTCAGAAATGTTACCATTAAGCTTTGACTTAGCAAATGACATTCAAAAATTTAGGCTCTATATAGAAGATTTATTTATTAATAAAAAAACAAAAGAAGAAATAATCAAATTTATCAACGAGTACTTATATGTGGAGGAAAATGCAGCAAATGCCATTTATGAATATTTTAGAGAACAATTTTTATACTCAGAAATACCAACATCTAAAAAATTAATAATTGAGTTTTATCAAGGAGAAGATAAAAAAAAGTACGCAGTTTTTCATTCTTTGTATGGTAGACGCGTAAATGATGTTTTATCTAGAGCAGTAGCCTATGCTATAGCAAAAATTCAAAAAAGAGATGTAGAAATTGGAATAAATGATAATGGTTTCTATCTAGCTTCATATCAAAACATGCAAATTCTAAGAGCTTTTGAACTATTAAAACCAGATAATTTAGAGGAAGTTATGAAAAGAGCAATTGAAAAAACAGAAGTTCTAAAAAGAAGATTCAGACATTGTGCAATACGTTCACTAATGATATTACGTTCATATAAAGGAAGAACAAAAAAAGTTGGAAGACAAACAGTTTCTTCTATGATCCTATTAAAAGCAGTTAAAGCAATAGATAAAGATTTTTCAATTTTAAAAGAGGCTAGACGTGAAGTCTTACAAGACTTAATGGATTTAGATAACGCTATTAATGTACTAAAAGATATTAAATCAAAAAAAATAGAAATAAAGCAAATTCATACTCAGATTCCAACACCATTCGCATTCAACCTAGTCCTACAAGGCTACACAGATGTAATGAAAATGGAAGACAAAATAGAATTCTTAAGAAGAATGCATAATAACGTCCTAGCTAAAATATATCAAAAGTAGTTGCCCTTTGGTTTCTTGTAATTTATTAAATAAAAGCTAGTTCTTAGAAAATCAAGAAAAATTGAGTTAATAACTCAAAATAAAAGAAACGCGGAGGAATAAACTATGAAAAAATTAATCCTAAGTATGGTTGGAATAGCAGTAATTAGTATATTGCTAGTATCTACTGTATTTGCAGGCGTTGGTAACACAATACCAGTAAATGGAAAACATTACAACCTAAATATAATAGGAGCAAAAAACGTAGGTGATGTTGGAGACAGTAATGGACATACATTGTTCGTTAAATTAAACGGAAAAACTAAGATAGTAATGACACAAGATCCAGATGGACAATTCAAAGTAACTGACAGAAACGGATTAGATGGTCAAGCATCCTTTAATCTAGCTCCTGGACATTATAATATTTATGCTACTGCATTAGGAAAGCCTAATGGAAAAGTGCATATCGATGCAATGGGAGAATTTGAAGATGCAGTTGAAGGATCTACATTAATATTATTAGGATATGTAGATATTTCAAGAAATAAAGGAAGCCCTCAAAGCCTAAACATAAATGAACTATTCTATGTTGATGTTACACTATGTACAGCTGTTGATGCAGAAGGTAATTGCATAGAATGGGTAACATATGAAGACTATTGGGTTTTTGACATTGAAGAACTACTTGAGTACTACTGGGACTACAATAATGATGGATTAAAGTTATTACAAGTTAGACTTTATGAATGTGAACTAGACCCTACAGGTCAAGCAGAGGACTATTGTAGATGGTCAGATGGAACACCAATTAACTCAAAAAAGACAATAATTTCAGCGTAAATACAAAATGGAGGATTAAACCTCCTTTTTTATTTTTTTTGGTTTCCATTTGGTTTCCGCTAAGATATTAAATACAAGCTAAACATGGTAAAAAACATGAAAAAAATCATATTAGTCATTTCCGTATTGGCATTAATGCCTTTAGTATTAGCCCAGGAAACAGGATTAGAAATATCAATAAATAGCCCATTTAATGAACAGGAATTTAATACACCAGATATAAGTGTCGTAGCAATAATGAATCAACAAGGCAATATCTCCTTCCAATTAGATGATAACCCTCTCACAGAAGGTTGTTTAGATTGTTTTATTCTTAATGCATCCCTAACAAATCTATCTGATGGAGAACATACTCTATCAGTTTTTGGAGAAACTCTTAATGAATCTGTTTCAGACTCTGTAAACTTTACAATAAGCACATTACCAGACAATAACGAAACCGGATTAGAGATAACAATCCTTAGCCCATTAGACCAGCAAGAGTTCAACATATCTACCATAGACATAACAGCTGAGATGAATGAACTTGGTAACATGTCTTATAAATTAGATGAAAATAATTATACATTAGTTTGCTCTGATTGTTCTAGTTTCACAACACAATTAACAGATCTTTTAGATGGTACTTATACACTGACAGTTCTTGGTGAAACAACAAATGAATCAATCATAACATCTAATACTTTCCTTATTAACACATCGCCTCCAGATGGCAATGAGACATTACCTCAACCAGGAAATGAATCAAATGAGTCTGAAGGGGGCGATGCTCCTAGGTTTTCATTAGGATTCCAAAAACTACCAAAACAATTTGCCTCAGGAGAAATATCAAATGAAGAGCTAACAGATATAATTAATAATAATTTACTAAATCCTGGAATCTTAAATAGATTAGCTAAAACAGGAAAACTAACACAAGAACATAAAGACGCTATTGTAGAAACACAATTCTTACCTCCAGGGATATTTAACAAATTACTAGGTCTAATAGGATTTGCAAGAAACGATAATCTAGAAGAATTTGTAGAAAATGCAGATCTAACTGATGGACAATTATCAACTTTGATAGGTAATAATGAGATACCAGATAGAACATCAAAAAAACTAATTAATGAACAAGAATTAGGAGAAGAATCCATAAACTCATTAATAGAAAAAGGGGATGATAAAACTCTATCATTACTAACAAAAAAACAAACCTTATCTCAAAAAAATATTGAAAAAATCATAGAAAAAACTAAATCAGGCAAATTAATTGAACAATTAATTGAAAACCAAGTATTAGACGAGGAAAATATTGACACAATAATAAATACAGGAGATAATGAAGGATCTTTATTTCAAAACCAGAAATTAACAAAGAAACAAAAAGATGAACTAAACATAGAAGATGAAAAACCAAATTTAAGTAATAATGCAGTAATAATAGGAAAACAAGAGAAAAAATCTAAAAAAACACAACAAGATGATGAAGAAGTTAAACAGAATAAAAAACAAAACAATATAGATTCAAACACAGACAAAAATAATGATAAGTCTAAAGAGTCTAATACAGAAAAAAGAAACTCAATAACATCAAATACAATTAATGGAAACTCAGTGAAGGGACCCACTTCAACTGGAACATCTAATAAAGGAAATTCAGGAAAGAGCAGTTCTAATGGAGGGGGTTCTGGAGGAAATGGAAACAAGGGTGACAAAGGCAAGAAGTAGAAACCTTTTTAATACCAAATATATAGACGGTGCCTCATGAGACTAGTCCCAATTTCACTACTATTATTACTATTATTATCCATAGCCTCAGGCCAGGAATTTGATAATTATAACTTAGAAATTTCATTAGAACCATCAGGATTAGCGCATCAAAAAATGGAAAATACATTAACTTTGAATAGAAATACAGAAGAAATATTATTCTCAACAAGGGAGGATATACAAAATATTAAAGTATATGACGAATACAATAATCTGGATTTTACCTTAACAGATCAAGGTATACTTATCAATAAAGAAATAATTGCAAATAAACAAAGCAATATAAATATAGAGTTTGATTCACCAGGTCTTGTAAAGCAATCTGGAAAAGATTTTATTTTTTCCTTAGACTTATCAATTCCATTCATATCAAAACAAACACAAATAAAACTAAACTTACCAGAAGGATTTGTTTTATCTGATATTGATTCACCAATCTCACCAAAACCTACTAACATAGATTCAGATGGCAAATCAATAAATATAATTTGGGATATAAACACCCAAGAGGAATCCTTCATAGTTTTGTATAAAAGAGGATATATAAGCTTGTCAGAGTCAATGTTGCCCATATACCTATCCTCTGGATTTATTCTAATACTATTAACCTCACTAGTATTTATATTAGTACAAAAAAAGAGAGCAAAAGAATTCATATCAGGAACTCTTAGTGAGGACGAGAATCAAATAATTAACCTTATACGAGAAGATAAAAACACAACTCAAAAGAATGTATCTCAAGAACTTGGATTTTCAAAATCAAAAATGTCAAAATTGATAAGAAGGCTAGAGGAAAAAGGGACGATAAGGAAAAAACCATTTTTTAAAACAAACAAGTTTGATTTGGATAAAAGATTGAAATAGAACAATATCAAAGTAAACACAACATTAAATCACAATAATACTTATAAAATAAAACTATACAGGAGGTATAACCATGAATAAAAAAACAATTTTATTAGTATTAATATCTATCTTAATAATATCAACAGTAGTATATGCTGTAAAGCCAGATAATCCTGGTAAATCTAATGAGAGCCATGCTAAGTCAAATGATAGACAACTTCTAAGATCTTGTTATGAAGAATGTAAGGACATTAAATTAGAAGATAGAAATGAATGCAGATTAGTATACAAAGAAGAAATTTCTAGCTGTAGAGCAAATTATAAATCCTGCAAGCAAACAGCAAAGGATATATATAATACTTGTAAATCATCTAGCGATACTACAACATGTAGACAAGATTACTTAGATGCAAAGAAATTATGTAGATCTGCTTATAAGGAATGCAGAGACTTAACAATAGATACTAGAAAAACATGTCAAAGCGAAGTTAGAGATAATGATCTTTCTTGTAAAGCAACATGCAGAGATGTAACGAATTCAACCTCTTCACTAACATCTACAACATCCACTTCATCCACGACAGAAGAAACTACAACAACCTCATCATCTACAACCACAACAACTTAGAAATCTTTTTATTTTCTTCTATTTAGTATTAATTAATGAAAATCCTAAATAACATAGAGATAATAGACCTAGCTCTAAAATATAAAGACTGTCTAATCCTCGGAGATCTACATCTAGGTTTTGAACAATCATTAGTAGATAAAGGGATTCTAATACCATACTCGCAAATAGATCAAGTTATAGAAAAAGTAAACAAAATAATAAAAAAAGCAAAACCCAAAACAATAATTATAAACGGAGATTTAAAAGATGAGTTTGGTAAAATTTCACAGCAAGAATGGAAAGATTCTTTAAAATTCATAGATTCCTTAAAAGAAAAATATAAATTAATCTTTATAAAGGGAAATCACGATACTATACTAGAACCAATTGCTAAAAAAAGGGATATTGAAATAAAAACCCATCTAAACATAGACGATATTTCAATAGTTCACGGAGATATTTTAATAAAAAATCTTAAGAAAACAATTATTATAAGTCATGAACATCCAGCAATTTCATTCAAAGAAAGACCAGATGAAAAATTTAAATGTTTTTTAAAGGGAAAATACAAATCTCATAATTTAATTGTTATGCCCTCATTTAATCCATTAATAGAAGGTTCGGATGTAACAAAAGAAGAGTTTCTATCTCCATATCTAAAAAACATAAAAAACTTTGAAATTTATGTAGTAGAAGATAAAGTCTATAAATTTGGAAAATTAAAAAACTTAAATTAACTCATTACCTCTAACACTAACAATAGCCTTAACTTGAGTTTCAGGAATATTTAACCTTACTTTATTATCTATAAGTGCTTGCTTAGGATCTTTCACACTATAACCATATAATCCTTTAACATGTTCATCTACTGTTTTCAAATCTAAATTATCACTTCCCCATTCAATTCCTCTTATTCCAGAAAAAGCAGTAGTAGAATGAGATAAAGGAATATGTAAATCATCTCTTCCACTAGAAGCTCTTCCTTCACCATTTACTTGGATATCTAATTCCATATTATTAGCAGTGTTACTAGTGCCTAATAAATGAAACTCCATATCCCTTTCACTTGTTTTCTTATAATTAATAGCACCAATCAAAACATCACTAGCAGTAGTAATAGTATTGCTTAACTTTATCTCATTACTAGAATCTTTATAATAAACATCAATCTTACCGATGGTTTCATTAAATGATAACAAAATCTTCTTAGTCTCAAAACTAGTTCCAGTTTTTACAGCTAAACCATTTTCTAAAGAAGTTTCAATAACTAAACATTTTTGATTACTCTTAGCTTCCAACTCACAACTTTCAGCATAATGAATTAAATATTCAACAGGACTAGTTTTAGTTACACTATCAAAACAAACATATCCAAAAGTATTACCCATTTTTACGCATTCACCAACTTTAACAGAATTTTTATCATCATCTAAAATAAAATCATTCTTAATCCCAATAGTGGGTCCACCACCAGAACTATATCTATCCCCAGAACTTACAGTTTTCAATTCTCCAATATCCCATAACCAATCAGGATTAGTATCATTTTCTCCAATAAATGGATTATTATCTTGATAAACACCAACAGTTTTCTCACCAATCCTTAACATAGCACTTCTTTCACTTGTATCATAACTATAGAATGTAGATCCAACAGAAATCTGAACATCATTTATTATTTCATCCTTAGTTACATCAACTATACCACTACTACCATCTACTTCAACTAATACAGATCCATCATCACCAACATTTTTCAACTCAACTTTTTTACCATTCACATTTACAGAATCACCAATATTCATAAAATTCTCATTTCCAATCCTAACTTTAAATTCATTATTAGATAGAATTTCAATTATATTAAGAGATTTACCTAAAAAAGATATATCTAATGAATTACTACTAGAAGCCTTACTCAAATCAACACTTTCGTCAAAGATATAATGATAACTTAAAACGCCACTAGTAACTTCCATACCCAATTCTTCCCCATATCCATAATCCTTAGCACTTAACGAACTTTCTATAGAAACACCATCACTATTATTTAGATTAGTAGGAGAAGTAATCCTACCCAAAGTTATTTCATCATGTATGTTTATGTCATCCCCTCTAAAATTAACTTTCCTATCTTGCAATCCATCTAAATCATTATCAGTAATTTCTTGATTAATTAAACTTTCACCAATTACAATATTATCAATCTCATAATAGGAATAATTAGATACGCTTTCTAGAGTAATATTTCCACTTAAACTTAAATAACTTACAACAAATAAAAACATCCCAAGTAATGAAAAAATAAGAAACATACTCTTGAAATTATAATTCTTTAAAATAAAAATAATTAAAACCAATATCACCAAGATCAAAATTACAGAAACCCCAATATTATTCTTCATAACCCCTATAATATTACCAGATATATTATTTGAACCACCTCTAGAAACTTGAGATGAAATTTTTTGTCCACTTGAAAAAACAGTTTTTTTACTTCCAATACCACTATTTTGAGCCTCACTACTAGGTTTCCTTCGGTAATTTTTACCTTCAAAAAAACCCAATTCTAAAGTTGTAGATGTAGTTGATGTACTGCTTGTACTAGAGGAACTTGTAGTACTAGAGCTTGAACTAGTAGAACTTGTACTTGATGAACTAGAGGTACTCGAAGTAGATGAAGAACTACTGGATTCTAAGGAGGTGCTACTTGTAGTAGAGCTGCTTGTACTAGAAGATGAACTTTCACTACTAGTTTCATCCTCATGACTTATCATACCAGAAAAATCATCACCTAACTCAGCTATAACTAATAACCCAACTAATACAACTATAGCTATAAATACATCAACACTCCCTTTACTTTTCATAATAATCATTACAATATATTAATTTAAAATACTTTCCCATCTAAATATTTATATACTTACAAAATATATAATAAATATGCCAATCCAATATATAGGACTAAGTAAATTAGATGATGTAGAGTTAGCAAAATTAAAATCAAAATCAGAAAAATTATCTGGCAAAATTGAAAGAAAAATTCCAAATTCCACCATAGTTATCATAGTTAAAACATACAAAAAAGCAGGAAGCAGAAGCAAATATTCTATTCATGCAAAATTAAATTCACCACACACAAGAGTAGTTGCTCAGACAGATGATTGGGATATTGTAAAGGCAATTCACAAAATTTTCAACAAACTAGAAACAGAAGTATTGCACAAATTTAAATCCTAAAACCTTCTCCATAATACAATCACTCCCAATATCAAAACTATAGTGACTAAAATAGCAACAATAATACCCAAAGAACTTATCCCCGAATTACTAATAACTTCTTCTTTTTTAATTAAAACAGGCTCTTCCTTTACTTCTTCCGTATCTTCTGTTACAATATCTAAATTATTTTCAGTAACTTCCTCCTCAATACCAAAGCATCCAGAATTATCACATCCTTCTTCACAAAAACATTCATCTCTGCAATTATAACTAAAATCAAAAGTAGCTATATTATTCCTAACTCTTATCAAATTCACTCTCACATCATTTACGTATTTAGGAATATCTTCACTAACAACACTCTTTTCACCATTAACACATATAACAACCTTGTCTTCCAAAGTTCTTACCAGACTGATATTCCTATCTTCTATCACATAATTATAACCAATGATTAAATCAATATTTCTTGCACTAACAAAAACAGAGAAAATTACTAAAAATAATAAAAACAACCATCTTTTCATGATATAGCTATGCTTTTAATTTATTTAAATTTTATTCAAAACTTTTTTAAACTAAGAGGTAATGAAAATACACATGAAACAAGTAATTCTTTGTAGACAAGACCTGAAGATGGACAAAGGAAAGCTATCAGTTCAGTGTGCCCATGCTTCTGTTGATGCAGTCTTAAAATCTAATAAAACAAACATAATTTCATGGAAAAATCAAGGAATGAAAAAAATAGTTTTAAAAGTAAAAGATGAAAAAGAATTATTAGAATTTCAAAAAAAAGCTAAATCATTTAATCTAACAACAGCATTAATAACAGATGCTGCAAAAACATTTTTTGAAAAACCAACAAAAACTTGCTTGGCAATAGGACCAGATTCAGAAGAGAAAATCAATAAAATAACAGGAAAATTAAAAATGATTTAATTTATTCTGGTTTATACAATCCATTTTCCTTCATATAATTCTGTATTTCACGTGCTAACTCAACAGACTGTCCCAATCTTCTCCTATCTACTAATATA
>JBBSWZ010000020.1:0-3943 GCA_038046025.1 Nanobdellota archaeon
TTTATTATCAATATTCTTATCTCCATATTGCGATTTTTCGTGCTTACTATTTAGTTGTAAATCTAGACTATCTAATGGACTTTGGACCTTTATTATGTTAGGATTTGCCATATGAAGATAAATCATTGTAGTATCTGGACTATTATGACCTAACAATGCTTGCACTGATGTAACATCATAACCATTTTCTATTAAATGTGTTGAAAAACTATGTCTTAATGTGTGTGGATGAATTTTCTTTTTAATTTTAGCTTTTTTAGCTGCTCTTTTAATAATTTCTTGAATAGATCTTTGACTATAGTGATTGTTTTTCTGTCCTAAGAATAACCATGAATCATTATCTAATTTATTTTCTCTAATATAACCTCTAAGTTCTTGTTTAATTAATTGAGCAATAATAAATAATCTATCTTTGTTTCCTTTGCCTTTTCTGACCCATCCAAAATTATTTTCAAATTGAAAATCATGAACTCTTAAATTTACTAATTCACTAACGCGTAAACCAGAAGAATACATTAATTTAATCATTAATTTATGCTTTCTGTTTTCTATATTATTCAGTAAATTAACTATTTCTTTTTTTGTTAATACTACAGGTAATTTTTTAGGTGTTTTTGAATATTTTATGTTGTAAAAATACCTTCTTTTATGTAATACTTCTTCCATTAAGAATTTAATAGATTGTAAATAAACATTAATTGTACTTCCTGAAAAATCTTTTTCTATGAATTTTTCTAAAAAATCTATAATATCTTTTTTTGTAATCTTATTTAGTTCTTTTTTATTGTATTTTAAGAATTTATTAATACAATAAATATAAGTTTTAATAGTTCTAGGACTATATTTCCTTCTTAACATCTCTTTTTGCATAGAATAAATAATATCTATTTAAACCCACCCCTGTAAAATCTTTATAATAATTCTAATATATATAAACCTCACGCGTACTTGTCTCTTGTCTGTTGGGTATAACATATAGTTTATAGAATATAAGTTATTATTAACTACTAACAGTGACGAATAGTTAATTAAAAAATACCGTAACCTTTAAATAGTGGTTACATTCAATGTGTTTTAGCAAATATGCATGTTTGGGGGGAATTAATAATGAATAAAAAATTCATAATTAGCTTTTTTGTTGTATTATTACTAGGATTAATGAATGTAGTTGCTACTGATTTAAGTGGTTTAAGCTTGAGTCCAAGCTCTGCTACAATAAGTGGAAATCCTGGTGATAGTAAGAGTACACAAATAATTGTTACTAATAATATAGGAACAAGTTTAACAAATTTAAATATAGTTAAGGTTGATTTAGTTGGTATAAATGATGCTACTAAGAAAATTTCTTTAAGTGGGGTTAGTGTAACACCTACTTTATTTAATATAGCAAATGGTGGTTCCCAAACATTAACTATATCTGTAGCTATACCTACTGGAATACCTTTTGATACATATAAAGGAACATTTAAGATTACTGATAATAGTGTTGATGCCACTAAGAATTTTGATGTGATAGTTTCTGTAAGCTCAAAGGATGATTTTGAAATTTTAACTTTTACAGACTCTACTCCATTAGAGATAACAGGTCAAGAAGATAGTACTGTAACTGGCACATTTTCAGTTAAGAATATAGGAAGTACTACTTTGACATTTAATACTCAAAGCTTTGATATTACTCAAATAGACCTTAGTGATGATGATAGAATTATTGCTTTAAGTTTTCCAGTTGTTAGTGTAAATCCTGGTGAAACTAAGCCTATTACTATTACTGCTAATATACCAAATAATGTGGCTGTTGATACTTATGACGGTATAATGACTGTAAAGAGTGGTACAGATTCTGAGACATTTAAGCTTGAGATTAAAGTTCATCCTGAATTGTGTAAAGATGGACCTATTGGTGAATTAACTATAGATGTTGAAGAGCCTAATAATGGAGATGAATTTGCTCCTGGTGAATTAATGGAAATTAGAGTTAATGTTGACAATAATCATGATAAAGACCTAGATGTTAAAGTTGAAGCTTTCTTGTATAATGTTGATCAAGATGACAAAATTGAGGAAGTTGAAACTGAAGAAGATGAGGTTAAAGAAGATGATGATAAAGACTTTGAAATGCAATTAGAAATTCCAACTGAAGATATTGATACAGATGATGAATATGTTTTATTTGTAAAAGCTTTTGAAGATGGTAATGAAGAGGATCATTGTGCTGAATCACAGGTAGACGTTGATATTGAAAGGGAAAGTCATGAAGTTTTAGTTAATAGCGTTACTGTATCCCCAAGCCCAATAGTACAACAAGGAGATTCAGTTGATATCTCTGTAAAAGTTGTTAATGTTGGCAAGGAAAATGAAGATGATGTTACAGTTAAGATATCTATTCCGGAATTAAGAATAGATCAAACTTCACAGCCATTTGATTTAGATGATGGTGAAAGTAATAACAATGATCAGATAGTTACATTTAGAAATTTGAAAGTTCCTGTTGATGCTAATGATAAAGCCTATTCAATTGAAGCTACTGTAACTTTTGATGACGGTGATGAAGATAGAAGTGGATTTGGTGAATTGACTGTTATGAAAGGAGAAGTTAGTGGTCCAGTTGTACCTACAGAGGTTTTGAGATTGCAAAGTACAAGTGAAACTGGTGCTGGAGTATTTAGTATTAGTGCTATTGTAACTAATAGTGAATCTTCAAATAAGGCTTACACTATTGATGTAAGAGCTGATTGGGCTCAATCTATAAGTCCTCAAATAGCTTCTTTAGCTGCTAGCGAGAGTAAGGTATTACAATTTACTTTGATAGCTGTAGATGGTTTAGATTCTGGAAGTTATTCTGGAACAGTGACTGTTAGAGGAGATGGTAATGTTATAGATAGTGAAGTATTTACTGTTTCAGTTACTGGTGTTGAAGAAGAACCTAGTGGAATTACTGGATTTAGTGTATTTGAAGGTGTATCTGGAAGTACTGTGCTATTTATAATTGGAGATATTGTTTTAATTATAGTAGCAATATTCTTTATCAGATTAATTTTTACATCTGGTAAGAAAAAGGATTCTCAACCAAAAATAGAGAAAGTAAAGCTTTAAAATAGCTTTTTCTTTTTATTTTTTAAAAAATGAGTTTAGATGATAGTCTTTTGGAAACTGAGATTGTGGTAATTGATAAAGGTGGAAAAGAGATATGTTATCCTATTAAAATAGACCCTGTATATGAATGGGTCCTTTGGGATCTGGAAGAACTTAGGAAAAAATGCTCTATAATGGGTTATACATTACATGTTGAATTTAGACCTTCTGAAGTTATTAGGAGAAATCAAGCTATTTTAGCTGGACTAAATATGTATAATTAGGCTGCTTGTCTATAGCCAATATGTCTATTAGGGAATGAATTGTATCCTACTTTAGATGCTGCCTCCATATCTACTTGGTATTCACTTTGTGATTCACCTGCATAGTGTCTTCTTCTATGGGCTTTTTCATGCGCAAGAACAAATGCTTTGTCTCTAGCTGATAAAGAACTTAATACATAGATTGTATCTGTGTTTGGATCATAAGCTCCTAGAACCCTCCAACCATTACCTCCTCCAAGAGCGTCTACTTCTAATATCCTTTCAGTTGCAGATAGATATGATTCTAAGTCTTGACTTGTAGAGAATATTCTTCTTGGTGGAGTAGATCCATAATAAGGAATAAAGATATTTTGATTATGAATCAGGTCTTCTAAATTTTGTGCTTCTTTTTCGTTTAATAGTTCTCTTAAGATTTCTAATAATGACTCTAGATTTGGATCTTTTGATAACCTTTGTAATTGTTTGTTTATATTTTTTCTATTTTTTTTAGAACCAGCAATATATACATCTATTTCTGTAGATACTTCTTTCTTTGTTTCTGTATCATATTTTTTTCCTTTAAAACTTATATATGACATATTTATTAG
>JBBSWZ010000021.1:0-28403 GCA_038046025.1 Nanobdellota archaeon
CAATCTCAGCATAACCGATTAATCTGAATCTACCAGCTAATATTCTTGAAATTGTAACTCTGTCTTTTTTGTCAGCACAAACTGGTAATTTTAACATTACATGGAAAGAATCTTTATGTAATTCAGTTACTAAGCCAACAGTTGCTGCTGAATTTACATTTAATAACAATGATTCTGCTTTTTTTATTGGTTCAACTTTTAATTCTTCTTTTGTTCCTACTACCCTATCAAGTAAGTGAGGTTTTAAGTTTAATTCATAATGAACTTCTGGTAATTTATCTGAATATCCTGCGATATTTCCTACTAATGAATCTGATTTAACTAATGAAGGATCTAAACTTGTTAGTACTCCTATTGACCCTCCTGGTTGTACTTCTTTTACTGATAAACCCCCTGTTTTTAGATCTGCTATTTTAGTTTTTAATGAAATCCATTTTACTTTTCCATGGCTTTCTTCTTTTAGTCCTGGTCTTATTTCAATTTCATCATTAACTTTTAGAATTCCTTGTTTTATTGAACCTCCAAGAACTCCACCAAATAATTTTTCAACTTCAGTTCCTGGCTTATTAATATCAAAACTTCTTGCTATAAACATTAATGGAGTTTTTTTTGAATCTCTTTTTGGAGTTGGAATTATTGTTTCAATTGCTTCTATTAAAGCATCTATATTTACACTATGTTGAGCTGAAACTGGGATTATTGGAGCTTTTTCTGCAATTGTTCCTTTAATGAAATTTTGAATTTCTTTATAATTATCTTTAGCTTCTTCTTCTGTTACTAGGTCAATTTTATTTTGGATTATTATGATATTTTTTACTCCTACAATTTCTAGGGCCATTAAATGTTCTTTTGTTTGAGGTTGTGGACATTTTTCATTAGCTGCTATTAATAATAACGCTCCATCCATTATGGCTGAACCTGAAAGCATAGTTGCCATTAAAGATTCGTGGCCTGGAGTATCTATGAAAGAAACTTTTCTAATTGGTTTAGAAGTTTTAGTTTTTTTAGTTGTATATGATTGTTTATCTTTATAGAAAGTAGCATCAGCATAGCCCAGTCTAATTGTGATTCCTCTTTTGATTTCTTCTGAATGTATATCTGTCCATTTTCCTGTTAGGGCTTGTAAAAGTGTAGTTTTTCCATGATCTACGTGACCCACCATACCTATGTTAATTTCTGGTTGAGATTTTTCAATATTTTTTAACACTAATTTAGTACCTCCTAACTTTTATTTCAAGAAAGAAAAAGTGTATTTATAAAGGTTATTAAAACCCAAATTTACCTTTTAATGGCACGAAAATAAAGTAACCTAGGTTTTCTTTTTTTATTTGAAAATCTTTTTTTGTTATTTTAATCATTTCTTGTGATATTTTATCTCCTACTGGTGCTAGTAAGATTCCAGGATCTTTTAATTGTTCTAAAATAAAATTTTCTATTTTTGGAATTGCTGCTGTTATTATTATCCTATCATATGGTGCTTCTTTTTTATAACCCTTTGAACCATCTAGATTTAAAACTTCTATATTTTTATAATTTTTAAGATTAGATTTTGCAAATTCTGCTAGTTCTTTAATAATTTCTGTTGTAAAGATTTTTCCTTTTGGTGATAATTCAGATAATAAAGCTGCTTGGTAACCAGAGCCTGTTCCGATTTCTAAGATTTTAGAATTTATTTCTGGTTCTAGTGCTTGAGTCATGATCATAACTGTGCTTGGTTGAGAAATTGTGGCATTAAATCCAATTGGTAATGGTATGTCTTCGTAAGCGTCTCTTTTGTAGTTTTTTAGAACGAAATTTTCTCTTTTTACTTTTTTGAATGCTTCTAGATATCTATCTGTTATTAAATTTTGTTGTTTCCAATGTTTTATTAAAGTCTGTTTTTGCATGGATTTAATAAGTAAAATAAATATAAAAAGGTTTATAAACATATTAAGGTTTATTTTTTATATGTGGGGAGATAAAAAGGGGTTAAAGGCATTAAATTTATTATTGTTATTAGGTGGAGTTTATTATATTTTTAAGGGTTTTTCAAGTGGTGTTACTGGAGCTGTTGTTG
This sequence comes from Nanobdellota archaeon, assembly GCA_038046025.1. GTDB lineage: Archaea > Nanobdellota > Nanobdellia > SCGC-AAA011-G17 > JACPIM01 > JACPIM01. The sequence continues at coordinate 2,057 of JBBSWZ010000021.1, forward strand.
GTGCAGAAAACAGTAATAATATAGTTCTTGGGGTGGTTTTATTTTTAATTGCGTTAGCTGTTTCTCATTTTTTTATGAAAGAATAATAGAAATTTATATAAATATATGATTTATTATCTAAGATTATGAGAGGTGAATCATCAGATATTTTATGGTTTAAGGAAATTTCTAAAGACTCTATTAATTTAGTTGGCGGTAAGGGTTTAAATTTGGGTTTGATGTCTGCTCAGGATTTTCCAATTCCACCTGGTTTTGTTGTGACTACTGAAGCTTACAAGAAATTTTTAAAAGAGGCTGGTATTGAAGAGAAAATTTATTCTGCTTTAGATGGTTTAGATGTTGAGGATTCTGATAAATTATATAGAGCTGCTGAAAAGGTTCAGAATTTGATTTTAGATGCTCAAGTTCCTGCTATTGTTAAGTATGAAATCAAAGAAGCTTATGAAAATTTGAATGTTGATCTTAATGTTTATAAGATGGCGAGTAAACAAGCCTTAGATATTATTAAGGCTGGTAGAGAAAAAAGTTTTGTTGCTGTCAGAAGTAGTGCGACTGCTGAAGATCTTGGTGAATTTAGTTTTGCAGGCCAACAAGCTACATTCTTGAATGTTATTGGTGAAAATGAAGTTGTTAAATCTGTTCAAAAATGTTGGGCTTCATTATTTACTTCTAGGGCTATTTATTATAGAGTTAAGAATAATTTTGAACACAGACAGGTGTTTATTGCTGTTGTTGTTCAAAAAATGGTGAATTCTAAAAAATCTGGAGTTGTTTTTACTAAAAACCCTAGTAGTGGTGCAAATGATATTGTTATAGAGGCTGGGTATGGATTAGGTGAAACTATTGTGTCAGGAAGTGTAACACCTGATAATTATGTAGTTGATTTTGATAGTATGAAAATAAAAGATAAAAAGATTGGAAATCAAGTGTTTAAGATTATTAGAGATGCTAATTTAGGTAGGAATATAAAAAGTAATTTAGATGAAAATGAGGCTAAAGAGCAAAAATTAGATGAAAGTGAAATAATAAAAGTTGCTAATATTTGTAAGAAGATAGAAGAATATTATAGAAAACCCCAAGATATAGAATTTGCTATTGATAATAAAATATATATTGTGCAGTCTAGGCCTATTACTACTATTAGAAAGAAAGTTGAAACAATTGGTGAATCTAAGGAAATCAAAGAAAAAGCAGTTGAAATTACTCTAGATTATAAAGAAGTTTTATTAGAAGGATTAGCTGCTAGTCCGCATGTTGGTTCTGGTAAAGTAAAAATTATACATGGTGCTGATGAATTAAATAAGATTCAAGAAGGAGATATTTTAGTTACTGAAATGACTGACCCAGATATGGTTCCATCTATGAAAAGAGCTAATGGTATAATAACTAATGAAGGAGGTTTAACAGCTCATGCAGCTATAGTAAGTAGAGAATTGGGAATTGCTTGTGTTGTTGGAACTGGAAAGGCAACTGAAGTTTTAAAAGATGGACAGGAAGTTACTGTTGATGGTGTTAATGGAAAAGTTTATGCTGGTTTAGTGAGATTAGAAGAACCTAAAGAAGAATCTGTTAAGGATATAAGAGAAGATATTGATACTGTTACAAAAGTTAAAGTTAATTTAGATTTACCCAGTATGGCTGATAAAGCTGCTGCAACTAATGCAGATGGAATTGGATTATTAAGATCTGAATTTTTGTTAAGTAGAACTAAGGAACATCCTGCTTGGATGATTAAAAATGGAAAAAAAGATGAGTTGGTTAATGAGTTATATACAGGAATTAAAGAGATTGCGTCTAAGTTTAAAGGGAAACCAATTTGGTATAGAACTAGTGATATGAGAAGTGATGAATATAGAGAATTACATGGTGGTGATGAAGAGCCTGAAGAGGATAATCCTATGATGGGATGGCACGGTATTAGAAGAAGTTTGCAAGAGCCAGAGTTTTTGAAAGCTGAATTTGAAGCAATTAAAAAAGTTCATGAAGATGGATTAACTAACGTCGGTATAATGTTGCCGATGGTTATTTCTATTGATGAGATTAGGAAATCTAAGGAATTATTAATTGAGGTTGGTTTAGAGCCTTTAGAGAATATTGAGTTTGGAGTTATGGTTGAGAGTCCTGCTAGTGTTCAGATAATAGATGATATTTGTAAAGAAGGTGTTGATTTTATATCTTTTGGAAGTAATGATTTGACTCAGTTAACTTTATGTTTAGATAGGAATAATGCTAATTTATCTTATTTATGGGATGAGATGCATCCTGCTGTTTTAAGAGAAATAGAACATGTAATTAAAGTTTGCAGGAAGAATAATGTAGAAACTAGTATTTGTGGACAAGCCGGAAGCAATGAGAAAATGGTTGAGTTTTTAGTTAAAAAGGGTATAGATAGTATAAGTGCTAATATTGATGCTGTTTCTAAGGTTAAAAGGAAAGTATATGAAATTGAGAAAAAGTTGTTACTAACAGTAGCAAGAGATGAATTTAGGGAGTAAGAATTTGTTACTTATAGTAGTTACTCTATCCAAATATTAAAAAATGAATATTTAACTTTATTTGATTTTAGATAATTTATTATTTCTTCTGAATTTTCAATTGAAACTAGGAAAACACTACGACCTAGTTTTTTTTCTGCTAAACCTCTAGAAATATAATCCTTTTTTCCTACTTTTTGTTTATAACCATAAATTTTTCTCCAGATTTTTATTTTTTCTGATCTTTTCAAGTCTTGGACATTTAGTATGAATAATAGTTTATGTTTTAATTCGTCTGGCTTTCCTTTGTATTTGCCATAAAGAACAATTCCATTTGAGATAATACTTCTCTTAATATTTTTCCAGTCATCTAAATTTCCTACTTTAACTGATATTTCATTTTCTATTCCTTGTAGTTTAAATTTTTCATATTCTTTTGTTTTTTTATATAATGATAATAGATTATTTATTTTGTTTTCATTTTTTTGTTCGGTTTCTATAAAGAGATCTATATCTGATTCTCTATCAAAATTATTTGTGGCTACTGAACCAAATAGAATAATAGATTTTACTTGAATTCTTTCTAACAAAAAGGATGCAAAATTTGATGCTAGGGAGGTTAGTTTATTTCTTTCCATTTTTTAACTCCAATTCTAATTTATTAAATAATTTAATAGCCTCTTTTATTTTAGATTCTGATTTTGGTGAGCCATATGTGAGGTCTTCACAAAGCAATTCTAATTTTATTATTTGTTTGATTATTTCTTCTTTGTTTTCAAATTCTGGAAGTTTTTCTAAAACTTTTTCTGACTTAAACCAGCGATGATTTATTTGAATTCCTGGATCTATTAGGTTTCTTTTTAGTAGATATGCTGCTAGTAAGTCTATTATTGCTCTTGATGCATGTAATCCAATGACTCTTTGTGAGTTTTTTAGGCCTTTAATTTTTAGTGCCCAATCAAAGATTGTTTCTTTATGTTCTTTGTAGGATTCTAGATGATTTTCAAGCTTCATAGAGAATTATTATGTTACTTAGTATATAAACTTTTTGTTACTTGGTTACATATGTTACTAAGTATATAATGATTATGTGATTTAGTATATAAATAAGAAAAGTTGTTACTTATAGTAGCAAGAGATGAATTTAGGGAGTAGTTTTTTGTTACTTATAGTAGTGCCTAATTTCATGTTTTTATGATTTTTTACTGTATTTAGTAGTTACATGGCTTTATTGGTTGTTTATAGTTACTATTATTTAGTAGATAATAAACGAAAGATTTATATATAAGTTACTATTACTATTATTACATCACTTAATGGTGATAATTAATATTAAGGAAATAAAAATGACTGATATAAATCCAGAATATAAAAATGCAATAGGCGCTGGTGGCGTCTATAATTTAAATGCGCTTCAAAATCATGAAGTTGATGGAGTAAATTCTAGAGATACTCCTGTTGAAAATACACCTATTACTGGTGAAGATTTAACAAATAGATTAATTCCAGAACCAAAGCCGGATATTAGAGTAGTTAAAAGAATAGTGATGCCTAGACTACCTAAGAGGGAGAAATAAAATGATAGAAAGAACTCATATTGGTAATATGTATATAATTGAAGTTATTCAGGATAATGATTATTTAGTGGCTGCTGCTAAATCTAGACATGCTACTGGAGATGATTACTTTGCTGATCTTGACTCAAATAGGTTAGGTGTATTAGCCCCTGTATTAAATAATGGAAAATTAGAATCAGAAGTTGTTGATGCTCTAGCTGAAAAAATGGCTCTGATGGATACAGAAAATCCAGTGGCTCCAATAGTTACTGGTAGAGCGGGATTAAGGCCTAGAGAAACTATAATTGTAGATCGTGGATTTCCTTGGGGAACAAGAGTAGTTGGAGTGGCTTGAAATGGAAAAACAGTTTTTAGATCAATTGAGTGAATTAAACAAAGAAGTTAAATACTCATTTAGGATAATGGATAGTATATTACTTGACTTAGTTAATAAAAAAGATATTCCAAGACCTAACGGAAAGGTTAAAAAGTCTTTTTGGAAGATGTTAATTGGGGGATAGAAAATGAATGATACTGAAAAATTAAGTGTTTTGGATGGATCATTAGAATTTCTATTGAAAAAACATCCTGTTGAAACATTGATAGCTGAGAGAAGATTAATATTAAGTTTAAGTAATGAAGAAGCAAAAAGATTCTTTGATATGGCTGCACTATACATAGGTAGAGACCCTGAAGCTGTTAATGAATATCAAAGATTACATAAAGAAAAATTTGGTAGACCAAGATTAGCTATTTTTACTATATGCAACTGGGGAGAGCATAATAGAAATCCGGTAATAGTTAGAGATAATGGTGAATTAATTCCTATCAATATGACTCATGATGAGTATGTTAGGAAGGTTAAGGAAGAGTATTGGGTAGGTATTAGTTGTGGTCTATGTGATAGACATTATCAAGAAGAAATGGAAGGATTAAAAGGAGAACAAAAATGAAATGTAAGAAATGTTTATATATGTGGGATACTAGAGTAAAAGATCCCAAATCTTGTCCTAGATGTAAATCTAGATTAGATTTTATTATAATTAAAAATATAAATAATAGAATTATGGAGGTTAATTAAAATGGCAAAAGATAAACCTAAAAAGAAATATAGTGAAAATGTAGGTAGAGCTGTTCTTCAGCAATATAACACTGCTATTGATAACATTACTTCTAAGAGAGATCCTAAGAAAGTATTAGAAGAAATAAGTAGAGTTGCTAGTATTGGCCTTGAAAATCAAGATGTTAATGAAGACTATCTTGGTAGATTAATGTTAGATGATGATTTGCAGAAATTAGTACAAGCAGTTGATATATATAGCAAAGATAGAAATCTAGGATTAGAAAAATTAGCAGAAGCTTCACAACCTGTTTATGGTAAACTTGTAGTTCGATATGCAGCAGCTTATAATGACCAAGAAGGTGTAAAGCCTGAGATTGATGATGCTACTAAGAACAGAGCAGCAATATCTAATACATTGTCAAAATGGACTAAACCAGAAGAAGAACAGAAAAAGAAAAGTTTTATGCTTAGAGCAGCTTAAATAATTTTTTCTTTTTTCTTTTTTTCTATATATTTTCTCATTTCATCTACAAAGATCTCTGTTTCATCTCTTAATTTATCATATTCTTTTCCAGAAATAAATGAGATTTCACGTCTTGTAATTCTCTTAAATGTTCTATATAATTTTCTCATCGTGTCTGCATATTTAGGTGATATTTCTTTATTTTTTACCAAAGTTTTTTCAAGTAAATCAGCTACATGATCAGGGCTTGGAGGTATTTGACCTGCCGTCATCAAAGCTGCATGTGCTGCATCAATTCCTGCCCAGTATAAATCAACTACTGCTGTTAAGATATGTTGTTGAGCTCTGTGTAATGATTTTGGAGAAAGTGTGAAATATGTATAGATAGATTCATCACTAGGTCTTATTCTTCCTTGTTCTAAGAGCATTTGTAATGGATCAAAAAAGCCTGTGTCTATTATTGAAACTCCGTGTCTTAAAATGTTTATAGCTACAGGATCACCTGCACGAACATATTCCCAGAAACTTGTGAATTTCATTGATTGGATATGTAATCTTTTAGGATCTGTTTGAGCTATTGCTTTTTCTGTTATTATTCTATAGGTTTGTACTAAATCACGAGTAAATTGAATTCTAACATCATCTAAAATTACTAGAATATCAATATCTTTACTAGGATTACTTGGATTTGAAACAGTAGAACCAAATACTACTAAGGCTCTCATGAAAGTTCCGAACTCTCTATACATTATTTTGGCAAACTTACGCGCGATTTGAATATCTTGCGAAAAATACTTTTCAAAATTCTTTCTCTCTTTTTTTTGTAAATCAAATTTCATTTTATTTATAAGAACCTACGGTTCCTATCACTTCCCTTTTTAATTATCATTTTATTCTAATGGTGTTTCTGACCATAGAGTCCAATCTTTTGATGGAGCATAATCCCCTACTACAAAAGTTGGGCCTGATGTTTTTCCAAAATATGAACCTTCTACGTCTGTCCAAGATCTTTGTGTGCTATCCACTCTGTAAATGGGAAAATTTGAAACTTTAAATGCGCCTGTTAATGATCTGAATAATTGCCCTTCTGGCTGACCACCTGGTTCAGCTACAATTATTCCTTTATATCCTTTTTTTTCTAGTTTTCTTAATAATTCTTTAACTGGAGCTGTTCCTTCACCTGGTGTTAAGTGTTCATCATGATAACCAAAATTATCAGTTATATGAACATGGCCTAGAATTTTATTTTTAGTTAGGTCTTCTACTTGATCATCAACCCATTTTTTGAATTCTTTATCTGTACCTTGGAAGTATTTACGCCACATATTTAAGTGGCCTATATCAAAAGTAGCTTTGATTCTTTCTTGAGCAATTTCTTGAGCTTCTTTCTTAGACATGTCTCTTTCTTTTACAAGCATATCGACCATTTCTTTCCTGGATTCCTGAACTAATTTTTTAAGCTCTTTTGGATGACTTCCATAAACTTCTGGTGTCCAATTTTCTGGAACTATTGTTATGGGTCTGTCTAATCTTCTTTGTTTTTCAATATTATAGCCAAACATTGCAGCTCTTGCAATTGCTTCTGCTGATCTTTCAACTCCAACTTCTTCTATAGGTTTTATTCTACTTATTGTATTCCTAGTCTCCTCTGCTGATCTTAAAGCTGATATAACTCCTTCTCTCCAACCTTCTTTAGTTCTTTGTAAATCTTTAATCTTAGTATCCATAAATTTATCTGGATCTTTTTTCAATTCTCTAATATCTTCAGGAGTCATTTTTGAAAATCCGCCTAATCTTTCAGCTATTAGATCTGCTGCATATTCTTTATTCTTAGCTTTATCAAAAATTTCTTTTTTTATGTTTCTGAAAGCAATTTCATCTTTTTCAAGTTCTTTTACTGTTCTATCATAATATTCTGCTTGACCTTCTGCTTGTTCAATTTGCCTTTGTTGATGCTTTGAATAGAAATATTTTCCTACATTATTTGAATAATTTGCTTTTTCTTTATCAGATAATTTGTTAAATTTATCTTGGTAATAATCGAAGTCTCTCATTTCAACTTTTATTTTTCCTTCCTCATTTCTTATTGGCTCTCCTTTTTCATCTAATACAGGTTCAGCAATTTCAATATCACGCCTTAATTGAACTAATTGACCTGTTTTAGAATCTGCTAAAGGTATTATAGCTTTTTTTTCTTCTCTTGGATATTGAGTAAATTTTTCCTCTTTGTAATATTCAACAATAGATCTAGGAAATTCTTGAGCATGTAAAACTACTGGCCCGCCGTTAGCTGTGTCAGCTGCAAATTCAATTGCTTTTTTTACTTCAAATAAGGCGTTTTCTGATTGTGCTTCATTAAATCCTTGTTCTGTTATTCCTGAGATAGCTACATTGGGAGTTGCATGTATAGAAAGCTGAACTTCATTTATTTTAGCTAATTGCCTTATATCTTCACGTTCAGATCTTGATACAGATTCAGGAGTCCAACCTGTTGGCTGTGATCTAGAACCTTTTCCTTGTCCCATGAAACCTAATTCTACTTGAGAAGCACCAACGAAAATATTACCCTTTAATCCTTGTAATGGATCCCCAATACCATGAGAAATTGCAAATTGTGATGGATTAATGTCTATAATATCATTTTTTCCACTAACTCTATCCATTGAATGCCAATAATCTGTATCCCAATAGCTATCTTCTGCCATGTAAGAACCTCCTGTGAGTTCTTACGAACTCCAGTATCCTTCTCTTTTTAATCTTCACGACCTGTTTCATATTTCCTCCTTTCTTTTTCAAGACTTTTTTGAGGATTTATTAAATTTTGTTCTCTTTCAATAGTGAATCTATCTGACTCTTGCGGTTTATAATCTCTATTACTTCTATTTTCTGCATAAAATTGAGTTTCTCTCATGTATAAACCTGTTGTTTTGTTTTGTTGTGCTTTTGTTCCATATAGTTGTTGTATTTCTTCTCCTCTTTTTTGTTCGGTTTGAGCAAGTTGCTCTTCTTCAACTATGTTTTCCAATTGTTCTTCTCTAGTCCTTTCTATTGTTCTTACTTGTAAGCTTTTTAAGTTTGCTTCTATATTGAGTTGTTCTTGTTTTGCCTCTTCTATAAATAAAAGTATTTGTTCACGACCTTTTTCTGATTTTTCATTTTTTAAATTTTTATTGAGGAGCTCTAGTTTTTGTTGCGGTGTTAGTCCTTGTAAAGATTCTTTTATTTTGTCTAAGTTCATGTTATTCTGCTAACATTCCGTGTGCTTTTTTATAAACATCATAAATTGTAAAGGCACGTCTAGATGCTATAGATTTTGCTGCTGCTTTTTCTACATCTTCTTGCTTTTTTGATATTTTTTCTTCTCCTTTTTCTGATTTTTTGGATGAGAATATTTCTTTAACTCCTTTGAAAACATTTGTAAATGGTGAAACAACGTTTTTTAAATTTAAATCTGATTCCTCATCTTCTTTTTTTTCTTTTCTAATTTCTTCTCCTGCTTCTTCTAAATATTTATCTAATTCTGGTCCTAATGCAGATAAGGAGTCATGTAATGATGGAATTAAATCTTCAACTTCTTCTAGATCTTTACGCTCTACTAAGTCTTTGTAATCATGCATTTGTTTTATAGTTAGTACTAGAGGTATTATTGTTATTTCTGTTCTTCCTGCATGTATTGGTCCACGCTGAAGTTCTTTTTGGTATGACATCATGGGCATTGCTATATGTCTAAATTTTAGTAGTAAAGATGGAAAGTATTTTTTGAATTCATGAGGTTCTTCATATCCTTCTTCTGTCATGGTTGCATATTTTTTTATGTAACCTATTAGTTCTAAGTTTAGCTCTGTGGATTCAAATGCTGCTGAAACTTCAGGTGTATCTGCTGAGAATCCTGATTGAAGTGCCTTAATTGCTCTTAAGTATGGTTTTATCCATGTGGTATAAAGTTTTATGTTATTGAAATGCATTCTTAAGTATTTTAGAACAAAAATTCTTCTTTGTCTTATTTCTTTTTCAGTTCTGTCTTTCCATTCTAGAAATTGCTTTAATTTTCTTGCAAGGACTTCTCTAACTTTTCTGTTAATTCCTACTTTTTTTAATGTATTTACTTCTTTTTTTATTGTATTTGCTGAACTAGGGTGGATAGTAAAAAATAAATCTGGTAATGTGGCAAAACCAACTTGTTGAGCTAATCCGTATACAGAGGCCGGGTTTTTTGATCCACCTTCTACTAAGTCAATCCATGTTCCTTTTAATGCAATAACCCCTGATTCAGCCTCTTCATCTCTGGTTTTACTCCAGTTATGGTAATCATCATAGTAACGTAAGCGCTCGTCTATTATGTGCATTTCCCTAACAATTTGAAATGTGTCTTTAATTAGTTTGCCTATTGTTGCTAGAAATTGTGATACTTTATCTTGCTGGAGACCTTTTCTTTGCTCTAGGTTACCCCAAAATGATGATGCTTCTCCTGCTGTGAATATATCTCTGACTTTTATTAATTCCATTCCTAAACCAAAAGAAGGATTTTTACTTCTCATGAACCTTTGCATCCAATAATAGTTTCCTTCTACACCTCCTTGCATTGTTTCTATTATTAGTTCATATTTTAGTTGTTCTGGTACACCCTTTTCATTTGTTTGGAAGGTTGTTATTTTTCCTTGTTTTAATATTTCTCCTGATTCTTTTGGTTTATCCTCTTCTTCTGAAGGTTTACCTATTAATTTTGCTAAGAATCCTTGTTTTTTTTTCTCTTTTTTATCTTTCATTTTTTACATATATTTATAAATGAAATTTGTTTATAAATGTTTTTATGAGTAAATTTACTTTGATTAGTTTATTGTTGATTTTATTAGATCAAATTAGTAAATACTTATTGGAAAGTAGCAGAAATTTTGGTGCTGCTTTTGGGATATTACAAGGATGGAAATGGTTTTTTATTATACTTGGTTTTTTTGTTATGGGTTTTGTTTTGTATTATAAAGATAAAGTTAAAAACTATGGTTACTATGGATTGGTTTTGTTGTTTTCCGGTACTGTTGGAAATGTAATTGATAGATTAGTATTCGGATATGTTAGGGACTTTATTGATTTTGGTTTTTGGCCTAGTTTTAATTTGGCTGATAGTTTTAATACTATTGGTGTTATTTTGTTAGTTATTTATTTTTGGAAAAAGTGATTAGTTTAGTATATCTGAACTTCTAGGTTCACCTTGGATAGCAAATTGAAAGATAAATTCATTATCTGGATTAGGAACATCCTTAATTTTACAAAGATAAAGTTTATCTGGATATGGTTGAAGTTTTTGTACTATGTAAGGCATACCTGTAATTTGTGTTTGAGTTAAGGAATATTCTAATGTATCAAATTCACCTGTTCTCGCTTCACTATTTACAATATAATGTGATACATCATACAATCTGCCTAGAGGAAGTTCAATTGATTTAGATATTGTAGAAGACCTAGTTGCTATAGTGACTAGTGTTTCATCCTGTTTTATATCAACTCCAACATTTATTACCTCTCCTATTGAACATTTTGCTATTAGATCATTTTTGATATTGATTCCAAGATCTTCTTCCATGTCTGTTATTGATAGCACCCTCCCACTACAATATGGCTTGCCAGTAACATTGTAGCAACGATAAGATACTCTATTACCTAGATATTCTAAGTAAGTATCGGGTCCTGGATTTAAATGGCCTCCTTGATACCCTATCTGTCTTATTCTATCCTCTGCAATAGTTTCTGCACATATCTCTAGGGAAGAAGGATCAGATATAGGTGTCCCTGATGGAGTTGGGATAGGCCTTGGTGTAGAACCGGGAGTTGATCCTAGATTAGGATAATAGTAATAATCTTCCTCTGTTCCTCTGGGCATACATCCTAAGATAGTAAAAGTTCCAAGAACTGAAAAAAAGCCTCTTCTTGTTATCGGTTCTTTTAGAATTTTTTTAAAATTCATATTAAAAATAAATAGATATTAGTTTATAAAATTTGCTTATGTTTTTAAAAAGTAATATTTATATTATATAGTTTACATTAGAATAGCATGAAATTAAAGAATAAAAGGAGAGTGATAATTGGATTAAGTGGTATAGGGTTAATTTTATTATATTTTGCTAGAAGTTTATCATCTATTGCTTTTCTGCTAGTGACTATTGGTGTGTTGTTTTTATTTCATTATGTTGATCATGTTTACAAATTTGACTTTCCTTTGAAGTATTATTTTTATTTATTTTTGATAATGGTCTTTGGATCTATAATTGGTGCTGGATTGCCTCCTTTTGGATTTTATTATAGATGGGAATTATATGATAAATTTTTACATTTTGTAAGTCCTGTTTTACTATGTAGTATTGTGTTTTTTATAATAAATAAGTTAGATATCACATTAAAATGGAAATTTTTATTGACTGTTAGCATTGTGATGGGTATATTGGCTTTGTTTGAATTAAGTGAATTTGCAGGAGATTTATTATTTGATTTTAAATTGCAAGGAGTTTATATATTTGATTTAATAAACAGGGAGAAAGTTGAAAGCATATTGAATCCACATATGGATACAATGTTAGATCTTGGTTTAGGCTTTTTAGGATGCTTAAGTTATGTTGTTTATAAGTGGACTCATTTAGCTTTGAAAAGGTAATAAGGTTTAAATATCCAATAACTATTAAATTATAATAAGAGAGGTGATAGATATAGCTGATCCTTTAATTGGGTTATATTGGTTTGCTGCTTTGTTGGCTATTGGTGTAGTTTTAACCATAATTTCTAAGAAGATTAAAGTTCCTGATGTTTTATTATTGTTATTATTGGGTGTTATAGTTGGCAACGTTATTGATATAAACCTTATTGAAGTAATCCCTTCTTCAATCTTATTCGTATTCAGTATATTTACTTTGATTATGATTGTTTTTGTTAGCAGTTCTGAGTTTAAATTAAAAGAAGTGGCTAGATTAAGCCCAATAGCTGCTAAACTTAGTTTATTATTTTTATTTTTTTGCATAATTTTTTTAACTACTGCTGTACATCTGTTGTTTTTCTATGGAAATTGGGGTTGGAAGGATATATTTGTTAGTTTAATGTTTGCTACTTTGATGGGAGACACTAGTCCTGATATTTTATTAAGTTTGATCCAAAAATCAAAAAATAGATTATTAGAAGTTTTAGAGTTTGAATCTATAGTTAATACTCCTTTAACTGTAATTATACCATTAGTTATAATTGAAATTTACAGTGGTATTATAAGTAGTAATTTTATTATTCATTTTTTACAGCAAATAATGACTGGTGTTGGAACTGGCTTAGTTTTGGGTATTGTTATTTTTCAATTAAACTATAGAAGATTTTATACAGCTATTGGGCCTTTAATTGTTATTGCCACTATTTTAGTTACTTATGCTCTAGCTGAGGGTATAAATGGTAATGGCATATTAGCTATAACTACGTTAGGAATTGTTTATGGAAGATTAGGATTAAAAGATAAATTAGATCTTGGAAAATTTACAAATATGTTTACTAATTTTCTGAAAATAATTGTTTTCATATTGATAGGATTGTTAATTAAATTTCCGAGTGATCAAGATTTTTTGATAAATTCTTTGATTTTGTTTTTAATATATTTAGTAATTAGATATATTTCGGTAAGCGCTTCTTTTAAGAATATGCCAATTAAGTTTAAAGAGAAGTTGTTTATGAGTTTAAATGTTCCTAAGGGAATTGCTGTTAGTGTTGTGACTTTTATTCTGCTTGGACTAGATATTGTAGCATTTAATAGTATAATTCCGTTGATTTATTTATTTATTTTGTATAGTGTAATATTAGGAAGTTTAGCGACTATTTTTTCCAGCAGATTAATTAATTTGAAAGATGGTAGTTCAGAAGTGTTAAAGAAAGTTAGGAAAGATAGTAGTTCGTAATGTATAAAAGTGGCTACTGAACCCCCCTAAAATAGTAGCATATGACTTATACTATAAAATTTTGATATTGGGAGTGTAAAACCTTGCCTTACCAAACCTTACCATAACCTACACTACCTTACCATACCCAATATAGAATTAAAATCATAACTTATTTTTAAACTTTATCTTTTTGTTAAGTCAAGTTTCTAAGTATACACTTATCCTAAAACAATTTTTTACTGAATATTAATACTGAAAAGTAATATTTTATGATTTAAAGAGTTAAAAAAACAAATATATTTTTAAGAGTGAATTAGGTCCATAAGGTAAAAAATTAGCTTGTCCTCCATATTCTATTTAATAATAATGATAATGACACGTTATTGCGATTGATAATTTTTTCTATACTTTGAAACATCTACTTTGGTATCTTTTGGTCCAAATGATAATGGCATTAATTCGGAAATTTTTGTTATGATAATCTTATCTTTTTTTGTTGTGCTGTTTATAACAATTATGTCTCGTTTGGCTACTTCAGAAAATTCATAGAGAAGCTGTCTGCAAATACCGCATGGACCAGCAATCTTAGTAACATCAAAATGGTCGCATTTGCTTATGACTGCAATAGCTTTAAACAAGTACTTTCCTTCTGAGACCGCTTTTGAAATAGCTGCTCTTTCAGCACATATAGCAACATAGGAAGCTGTTTCTATATTAGAACCGGAATAAATTTTGTTATCTGTTGTTAACAAAGCACTTCCAACATAGAAATTAGTGTAAGGAGAATAGCCTTTTTTCATTACTTGTTCTGCTTTGTCCAATAGCTTTTTGTAAATTGGAGAGAGCTTTTTATAAGTTGTAGTTTTCATTTTTTGAATTCCCTTCTAATTGGTCTATGTTTTCTTCCTAAAATATGTGGAACATCGCGTATTACATTTATATCAATTGCACATTCTCTTCCAAGTAAAAAGCCTAAATGTATTTTTACCTTGTCTTCTAACAATGCTAACTGCGTCCTATCAAATCGTGTTTTTGAGTATAAGTTTACAGTTACATTATCATAAGCTGTTTGTATAACCTCGAAAGAATATGGCTGAATGCCTGAATCGAACATCCAACGATAAGAAGCATCTAATAAAGTACCTGCTGGCACTTTTGTTCCATCTTGTCTCACAAAACTATCATTAAGACGTCCTTCTATACTTTCTATTTGCATCCACTTGACATCAGAATGTTGCTCTTTTTTTGGTAGTCTTATATAATCGCCTTGCCTATAACGTATAAAAGGCATTGCTTCATTCAAAAGATTAGTGCCTACAGCAATTCCAGTTTCTCCTGGTTGAACATGTCTTAAATCTTTTTCATTTAAAATATCTAATACTACTGCATCTTCATTTACGTGATAAGCGCCTTTGGGTAGTTCCAAGGCTATTCTTGTCAATTCTTCAGAGCTATACTCATCTAGAACTGGAACTCCAAGAGTCTTACTAAAGTTCTTTCTTTGTTCCTTACTTGACATTTCCGAATGAACAACAGCAAGATATAATCTGTTGGATAGTTCATGAGATACTGTTAATAATGATTCTAAGTTTGATGGATAGCAAGATAAGACATGAGTTTTTAGGTTACGAAGAATTTCAACAATTTTTTCAGGTTCAACTAGTGATGAAATAAAGGCAGTTTCATGCTTACCACGAACTGAAGAAAACCACCACGGCACCGTGTAAACGTGTGTCAATAAATGATTCTGGCTATAGTGTCCTTCGCTTTGTAGCCAAAACTGACGAATACCTTGTAACGTATCAACAAGAATGGCTTCTTCATTAACAGCAATACGCAAGACCTTACCTGTTGAACCGCTACTTCTTGTTAAATAAAGATCGTCTTTTGGGAATGAAACGTTGGTGGTATTGTCAAGACCTGCTTCAAGGAGACCTTCCTTTGAAACAATAGGTAAACGATAAAAATCCTCCCAAGATTTTAAATCACTTGGCTCAAAACCAGCATTTGAATAAAGTTCATGATAGAATGGTACGTGTTTATATGCTATAACAACCAATTGCTTAATTCTCTCCAACTGTTGATGTTTAATCTCATCCCCAGACAAGAAAGGATGTTGATTAATACTTTTTTGTCTACTACGATAAAATGCTTCTAATTTATTAACGGCTTCTTCTTTTGGCTTAAAAGTCGCTGGTCTTGTAAGAGCTGATTCCCAGAATTCCAACCGCTTTGGTTTACGTTTACTTCCCATATTAGGAAAATAAGATAATGGGTTTTATAAGTTTTACCCTCTTTTTTAATATTCTATAATATTAACAGAAGTGCATACTTTAAAGATTTACTTTACACTTTTGGTATTTTGCCTTCTTCTTCCCAAATCTCATACCATGCTGAAAGCGTATGAATCCATTCTGGGTCGTTAGGATGTTTCTTCCTTCTTTCCTCCATTTTTATTTTAATCTTATCATCAAATATCTTACGACATTTAGGACAATCACCAATACTAAACTCTTGAACAAACTTATCCCTGCATTCCATACAGTTAAGTTCTAAACTGAATTTCCCATCTACACCATTAAACTTCTTGAATTCCGGAGGACTTTCAGAAATCTTGGTTTTCTTATCAATTATCCTTTTAAACTCTTTCCAAGCGTCGCTAAATAATCTTTGCTCTCGATTACTGCCTTCTTTTATATCATTCCAAATTTTTACTAGTTCTCTGTTCATTTTTGTTTAATTTCCATATACTTTAAAATTACAGAATGGAGAAGGGATTAAATCTGTTGTTCCAAAATCTGTTTATGATTATATCAAAAAATATAAGTTATATGTTAATTAGTCTCTTAATCTTCTTGATTTTGGGATGAAATTTAATATTCTATTATTTTTGTAAATTCCTGAACCATAATAGTTATCTCTATTTTTTATTATAATGCATCCTTTGAATTTTTTATTTGTTGTTATGTCATTACCTTTCATCCACTCTTTGTAATCATTTGTGTCTAGAACATTCTTTGTTGCTTTCTTTCCTATTAGTTGAGAACCTTCTATTGTTAAGTGCATACCAAATTTTTCAATTTTTGCTATATACAAGCCTAGATTGTTAATCCAAAACTTATCTTGCGGGATGATTTGAAATTCTTTTGAGGTTATGAAGATTTTATTATCATTGTTTTTGAAGAATAGATAGTCTAAGTCTAAAGACTTTATTCCAAATTGCTCTTGAAATTGTTTTAAGACTTTTTTTGTTTCTTTTTTTGATAATTGGGTTAAGTGCATAAATTTTATATGATTATTATTGTTTTAAATGTTTCTTATAAGATTAGAAAGGTTTTTAAATAATTTTCATTGTTAAAAGATAGTGAAAACAAATGGCTAATTTATATGATAAACCTCTTAAACATGTTGGAATAATTTTGGATGGTAATAGAAGATTTGCTAAGAGATTGATGCTTAAGCCATGGAAAGGACATGAATGGGGAGCTAAGAAGATTAGAGAATTATTAAGATGGTGTAAAGAATTGGGCATTAAGGAGGTTACATTATTTACATTTTCTGTTGAAAACTTTGATAGGCCTAAGAAAGAATTTAATTATTTAATGAACTTGTTTGAAGAAGAGTTTAAAAAAACTATAAATGATCCTGAAGTTTATGAAGATAAGGTTAAATTTAAGTTTATTGGAAGAATTCATATGTTTCCTGAAAGTGTTCAAAAATATATGAAAGAATTAGAAGAAAAAACTAAAAATCATGATAATTTATTTGTTAATTTTGCAATGGCTTATGGTGGAAGAGCTGAGATATTAGATGCTGCTAAGAAAATAGCTGAGAAGATTGAAAAAGGTGAATTAAAAGCTGGTGATGTTGATGAGAAGGTTTTTGAAGAGAATTTGTATATGACAAGTAAACCAGATATGATAATAAGAACTTCTGGTGAAAAAAGAACTAGTGGTTTTTTATTATGGCAATCTGATTTTTCTGAATGGTTTTTTGTTGAGAAATTTTGGCCTGAACTTGAAAAAGAAGACTTTTTGAAATGTATTAAAGAATTTGAGAAAAGAGAAAGGAGATTTGGGAAATAAGGCTTTAAAATTATAAATATAAAATACTTGGCAAACATTGATTATCATCAGTGCATGGATCATAAGTGCCATCACCATTTCTATCATAACCACTACACCAACATCTACCTGGTGCATACATTACTGGTGGACGATCTGGTGGGCATGGTAATGTGCACTGATTGTATAACGGCCCTGTAGTACAACCACTTGATGATATTCCTGTTAACAAAGCAAGATACACTGTTACTTTTGTTATTAGATTTCCTTTACTCTTTGTTATATGAATTTTATCCTGTTCTGTAATTGTCTTCATTATTAATTTGGGGTGTGTTTTCTTGTATTTATATTTTTTTGTTTCTCGTAAGGCCTTATTTATAGATCAGATAAAACTTCTATTAATTTGTCTATATTCCAATATTTTGAAACTTCCTCTAAATTTGTTATATTTGTAACAACCCTTGGACCTATAAATCTTTGAATAAAAACATATTCGAGACTAAATCCGTGTTCATCTGCTCTTCTCAGCTGTTTTCTAGAAGAATCAAGCAGTCTCTTTTTAATAAATTCTAGAGTTTCTATAATATAGAATATTGTTGATTGGTCAAGCCTTCTTTCTAATGACCTCATTGAAAGATACCTTTCTCCAAATTCAAGAAGTTCAACTCGACATCTATTATATTCACTAACATATCCTTCTACTGTTATATTTTTCTTGAGTAATTCTCTATGATAGAAGTTAAATGAATTCATTACTTCATTTAGTTTTCTTTTTGAAATCATGACTTTTTCATTTTTAGCGTATTTAAAAAATTAACTATCAAGATATGAAGGTAAAAATTAATAAATACCTAGTATTTAAGATATTATTATGAAAATGAGGTGGATTGCTAATATTATACTAGTTATTGTAATGTTAGGTTCCTTGCTTATAGTCTATGAGCTTGGGAATATTACTTCTAGGGTTGTTAGTAGTTTACCAACTGGCGCTTGTGGAAATGCCTTTTATGAAAATATATGGGATGGTATATTTAAAGTTAAATATATAGATTTGAATCCTCAAGGTCAACTTGGTAATAATGTTAATGGTAATTGTGTTGATTTTGATTTATATTCTGTTTTAGGGACTAGTACAGAGCCCGTTGTGTATTTTATTCAACATAACTCTACTAGGGAAAAAGAGTATTTGGCTGGTGTTTATGTTGTTAATGATGCTGATGATTTGTGGAGTATTAATAATACATATTCTGCTAGAAATGTTTTTTTTGAGAAATTACCTGGTTTCAAAACTAGACCTGTAAGCTTAAGTGGTAGTTTAGCAAGTGCAAAAATAGCTGTTGGCTGGAATTTTACTCAAAATATAGATAATGGCTATTGGGTTACCAATATTAATGATTATTTTTTGTATAATGAGGAAGAGACTAATAAAGTGGGAAATGCATTTATAACAAGAAACGTTAGCATGTCAGTTTACAAGAATATAGATGCTATTTTATTTGAATATGATGAGGAAAGCATTATTCCTAGTTCTCAGTTTGTAGGTATAATAAAGAATATAGAAGCTGAAGAAGATAAAATCGCGGAAAGGGTATTTGTGTTGGGGGATTATTTTTCTAATAACGTTGATGTAAATTATGAAATTAGTTCTGATAAGATAAATATGACTATTGATAATCTTGGTAAAGTCAATTTAAGTTTCGAACAAGACTTTAGTGGTAAGATTACTGATGTTAGCGTTTATACTTTATATAAAAATATCTTTTTAGCTAGTAGTAATAATTTTACTGTGAATGTTAATTCTACAGGTGATGCCCCTGGATTAGTTAATAATTATCCTACAGAAATAATATGGGATAAAAATTTTGATGAAACATTGAATATGAATGATTTTTTCTATGACTCTGATGGAGATGAATTGGAATATAAAGTAATTGGAAATAAGCTTATTGAAGCTAATATTGATGGGAATAAAATAGAATTAACTCCTTTTTTTGATTTCGTAGGTAATGAAACTATTAGGATAAATGCTACTGATCCTGATGGATTAAGTGTTGGGACTGATGATATTGAATTAGTAGTTGAAGATGTTAGTGATGGAACTTATAGTACTGCTACTACTGTTCCTAGTATTGGTGGTCCTCAAATCGTGAGTAAATCTCCTAGTTCAAGTTCCGTGAGTGTTAATAGCGGTAGTAGCAGTGTGTTTTTAGTTAGTGCCATCGGTGATAATACCTTATCATATAATTGGACTGTTAATGGTGTTGATCAGAATAATCCTAGTGGAAGTTTTGCTTTGGCAGGAGTTAGTGATGGTTCTTATACTGTTACTGTAAAAGTTAGTGATGGTTTACAAACTAATAGTGCTAGTTGGAATGTTGTTGTAGGTGCTTCTAGTAATATCCCCTCTAGTCAACCAAGTAGTACAACTGGTTCTGGAGCAGATACCCCTGGAGCTATAAGTGAACCTGTAAGACCTAGACCTAATACTGAACAAGAAGTTTTAATTGATGAACCAAATTTTTTATGGTTATATATTATTATTGGGATAGTTAGTGTAATGGTAATATGTGTTAGTGTGTTTTTTATTTTTAGACATAGTAGGAAAGGTTCAAGTAAACCTAAGAAAGAAAAGAAACCAGATTATGAGATAATAAAAAGTGATGAGGAATTAAGAACTGAGAAGTTTGGTATAACTGGTGAAAGCGATCCGGTTGTTAACTTTATTAAAGATTATAGAGCTAAAGGTTTTAGTGATACAATAATAAGAAGGGCCTTAGTTAATAAGGGCTGGCAGAATGATCAAGTTGATAATGCTTTTTTGAGGGCTTAGTAATCTTTATATAACTCTATATCATATTGGGTGCATGAAATTAGGAAAAACTTTAATTAATTTACTTGGTTTAGGTATTTGTTGGTCTAATATTTATGCAGATGAATCTATTGATAGGCTTAATTTAGCACCTATTATATCTAGATCTGTTTCTGTTAAAACTGTTTATGAACTTCCTGGTGTAAAAAGGGAAGATATTAAATTAGAGGAAATTAGTATTAGCCTAAAATTTCCTATTTTTGATTTTTCTTTTCTTGATTCTGATAAGTCTGAAAGTGGAATTGAGTTACTTACGAATAATGATCGTGAATCTATTGTGAAGGAAATGAAAGCTGATGGAGATCTTGTTTATTTTGATAAGGGAAGTAATAAAGCTTTTGCTGTTTATGATGGTGTTAAAAATAGAAAGATAATTAGAGACTTAGATGAGATGGTTTTGCATAGTTTTTTTGTAGGTGATAGAAAAATTTATGCTTTAGATGATTTTCCTGAAAAGAAAAGAATAGAAACTGTTTTGCCTTTAGATGTTAATGATCGCGTTGGTTTATTAGATAATAAATTATTATTTGATTTAAGTAGTGGAGATATTTTGTATAGGTCTGAAAGTAAAATAGTTGGATTTAATAATGGTTATATAATTTGTGAGGATAAAACTGGTTATTCATTAGTTAATATTATTTCAAATGATAAGAAAAAAATATGGGATCCTGATGTTAGAAGTGATTTTTTTATTAGTGATAATGGAAAATATTGTGTGAGTAAATTAAAAATTGATGATGAGGAATTTGTAGATTTATTCGATGTTAGTAAAGGTATTGGAAGGCCATTTGTTCTGAAATCTGGCTGGATAAGTGGTATTAAGGATGATGGTAGTGTTGTGATAGAAGGTGGATATGATAAAGATTTAAGTAAGTTACCTTACTATTAATTTACTATCTATTAGTTACATTTGTTGATATTGTAGCTATTACCACTACTTTCTACGACATAAGTGTTACCTTTTTTCTGTTCTAGAATGTATACATTTTAGAGTGATAATATTTAAATACGGCTTATTTACTACTACGGTCTAATGTCTTGTAATAACAAGGGGGAATATAAAATTATGGTCTTAAAGACAAGGCAAATTAATGTGTTTGCCGGCAAATACCCGAGCTGAATAGTTCGGATTAAAATATGTATAAACAAATATGGAGGTATGAAGTATGAAAAAACGTGCTTTAAGTTTATTGATGACAGCAATGCTAATGATTACAGTGTTACCAGTTTATGGTGTAGACGCGGGAACAGGAATCGGAATTGACATAACACCTGAAGAGTTTGCACCTTTGATTTGGATGTGTGATGAGAGACGTGTTGTAGAAGACTGTGTAGAAGCAGGAAGGACAAGTGACTGCTCTAATACATTATTTGAAAGAACACAGAATTATGCTTTCGAAGGAGAGCAAATTGAGTGGCTTGTTTTAGTAATGGATAAAAACAAGATTGAACAAATCCAAGAAGTTGTTGGAACAATTGGAGACACTCAAGGCGAAGGTAACGACATTGAAGTAGAGTGTGCAAGAACAGATCGACAGGGAATTGAAGAATCTTGTAATGCAAGAATATTAGAAGAAGAGTTGACAGAGTTTAATCCAGATGTTATGGCTTACTATGAATGTATATTCACAGTAGAAACACCTGATTCAATGTATGGTGAATACTTCGTAACTATTGAAGCAATTTCAACTGATGGAAGTGCAACAATGGATGAAAATGAATTTTGGTTCTTAAATCCTGTTGTAGCAGTAACTATTGATGGTGATGTAGTATTTGAAGATGTTAGACCTGGCGCAGTTTCTTACTCTGATACAATTCTAGTAGGAAATGATGCTGATGAAGGTTCTGGAGTTTTATTAGATATGTTCGTATCTGGTACAGACTTTTATGACCCTGATTCAAGTGGTGCTAAATGTCCTGTAAGTAATAGGTTAAAGTTATCACAAGACCTAAGATCACAAGTAGATCTAGGTGATGGTACAGCTTCAGGAGCAACATTTACAGAAGATTGTAATGCAGACGCTGTTGGAACTACTGGTACAGACAACGCAGATCATTTGTGTTACTTTGCAACAAGTGGAGCATATGACACAATTGGAAACGCAAATTCAGATGCTGAAGGTTACAGACCAATTGTATATAGTGATCAATTTACAAGAGACTTTTACAATGATGCAGAGATAATTAACGACTTGCAAATACTTGGTACATACTGGGCAGGTAATTTCTTAGCACCTGGAGCAGAGATTGCAGTAACTTTCAAATTAGCATTGCCAGAGCCATGTGTTGGTGACTTCTCTGATGGAGATATCTTCTTCTGGGGAGAAGCTATATAAGAGTTTTTTAACTCTTTTTTTCTTTTTTTTCTTTTTTTAGGAAAACTTTGGTGAAAAATGAACAAATTTAATTTTATGATTACATTATCTTTTCTATTAATTATTTTTATAATTCCTAATGTTTTTGCTGAAACTAAGTTATGTTTAACAGACTGTCAAGGTACTCCTGTTGATAATCCTAGATATGTTTGTGAGTTAGGTTCCAAAAATTCTTGTGGAGATCCTGGTATTTGTATAGTATGTGTGACTGAATCTGGAAATCCTACTGATTTAAATCGATGTCAAGATCAATCTTGCAGCATTCTTGATGATGGTGGAACTGATTTAGAACCACCTGTATTAACTATTTTTTCTCCTGAAAGTGATTTTTGGTATGATGATAGGAGAGTTCCAGCCCTTTTAGAAGTAGATTCTTATTCATTATTAGAGTATATGAATTTAGCAGATTCAAGGCCTAGATGGAGAACTTTGTGTGATAAATGTACTAGTTATGATAAGGATATTAGATTGAATGAAGGTGAAAATAATGTTACTTTTAAAGCTACTAAAAAAATTAATGGTTTAACTGATGAGGCAAATGTTCAGTTTAATATTGATAGTAAAACTCCTAAAATACATAGAACTTATCCAAAAAAAGGGGAATATGCCAATGGTGAGTTTATAGTTGAATATACTGAAGATAATTTGAAAGATATTGTTTTAAATTATGGTACTGAAGGGAATATGAGTGATTTATTGATGGATTGGTGTAGTAGTGGTAGTAAACAATCATGTTCTGCTGTAGTAGATCTGAGTGATTTTGACGGTCAACAAATCCAATACTGGTTTGATGTTAGTGATTTTGTTAGAACTGTATCTAATAGAAGACCTGTCGAAGTCTTAGTTGACATTACTGCTCCTGAAATACTTAACTTTAGTGTTTGGAATGAAGAAAGAAATGTATATTTTGATGTTGAAATTGATGATGAAACAGCAAAGATACAATATATGGATTTAGATGATACAAAACCAAAATGGAAAACACTTTGCTCTATGGATTTAATTTGCGAGAGGGGGAAAAGATTTAGAGATGGTGAGCATAATCTAATTGTAAGAGCAATTGATAAAGCTGAGAATACTGATGAGAGAGAAACTACAATAACTATTGTTTAGTCTTTTTGTTGAAAGTAGTAGTAACATAGGTTTATATATTTTTTAGATTTATTAATTTTTAAAAAAGGAGGTATAAAAAATGAGGAAATTAGTTTTGTTAAGTATTTTAGTGATTGCTTTGGGTAGTGGATTAGTTTTTAGCTTGGGTCTTCCTACAACTATTGAGATTAGTGAGAATATAACTATTAGTGTTGGTCCAGGAACATTAGATTTCGGAATTGTTGCTCCCGGAACAGAGGATAATCCATCAACCAGTCCAATAGAATTTGATGCGAATGGTAGTAATGTTAATGTTACAGTTGAGGTTACTGAAGTTACTGGAGATGATGATACTTTATTTGATGATATAGAAGTTGAGACCTCGCCCGATACTTGGGTAAACATAGTTGGAGCAGATGTTACAATGATTTGTGATTATTCTGGAGGGACTTGTGTTTTTGATCCAGTAAGTTGGGATGCTAGATTGGATGTACCAGAAGGTTTACCAGCAGGGACAAAAGCAGGAACAATTGTTTATACGGTATCTGGTCCCACCTAATAAAATGAAGTTCTTTTTTTTATTTTTTATGTTAGTTATTTTTTTATCTGTTATAGTGCTTGCTGTAGGATTTTCACCAAGTAGTTTAACTTTCAAAATGTTAAGTGGAAAAGAAGATTGTCAGAATATTTATATAAGTTCAGAATCAGAAATTATTACTGTTACTGATAGATGGGCAGAAAATAAAGATGTTGATTGGGCTGTAAATAATTTTAACAAGGGGGCAAAAGATCATGGAATTACTATATCTTACCCAAATGAGATTAATTCTGATGATTCTGGAATAGAGGTTTGTATTAGTGGTGAGAAAGAAGGCGAATATCATGGGGTTATTTTGATGAGAGAAGAAGAAAAAACAAATACTGTTATTCAATTGGCTGTTTGGTTGAAAGTTTTTATATCTAATATTGAAGAAGTCCAATATGACAATGGACAAAACTCTGATAGCTCGGCAAATTCTGGTTCTTCAAGTTCACCAGAGAATCAAAATGAAATAACCGGTGAGATAGTGAATGAATTAGAAGAACTGTATACTGAAGAAGAACAAAAAGAAAAAATCAGGTTAAAAACTGGAAATGAGGAAGTAATGGAAAAACAAGTGGAACAAGTTATTAAACAAAGAGATAAAGGAAATTTAATAACCACTTTAGTTATTGGAGTTTTAATACTTCTCTTAATCACCTCTCTAATCATAGTAAAAAGGAGGAAAAGAAAATGGACATAAAATATCTTATAATTTTTAGTATTTTATTAAGCTCATTTGTTTTTGCTGTTGAACAGGGGGTTAAAGTTGATGTTTTGGCTGTTCCAGAGATGTTTTTGGGAGATAATCCTGGAGAGAGTAATGAAACTGATACGAATGGAACTGTTTATGCTACTTTAGAGAATAATGATGCTTTTGAATGTCAGATTAATTGGGAAGAAGGCTATGTTGATATTGATCCTAGCGAAACTTCTGCTAATAATACATATTATGAACTTGGTGAAAAAATAGTTAACTATAGATGCAAAGGTGAAGGACAGGAATATGTTGAGGTTAATGATACCATTGAAATTTTAAGAGTTCCCCCATTGATAAACTTAATACAACCAGTATCAACATCCTATGAAGATGAAAGAGTATTAATTGATGTTTTAATAAATAAAAGATTAGTAAACTTAGAATACGGGATAGATGATTCAAGACCT
Organism: Nanobdellota archaeon; assembly: GCA_038046025.1. Lineage (GTDB taxonomy): Archaea > Nanobdellota > Nanobdellia > SCGC-AAA011-G17 > JACPIM01 > JACPIM01. The sequence continues at coordinate 27,661 of JBBSWZ010000021.1, forward strand.
AAAGGATTGTGTAGAAATTGCGGAGAATATAACAGAAGTAAAAATTTTAAAGATGGCTTCCACAATTTAAGTGTAATAGCGACTGATAAATTTGGAGAATTAGATAGACAAAATGTTAGTTTCTTTGTTGACTCAACAGAACCAAAAATAAAGAAAACATTCCCTAAGAGGGATAAGTATACTAATGGTAGTTTCTCTGTTGAATATGATGAAGAATTTTTACATAATATAACTTTGCATTATAATGGAAGTCTTACAAAATTTGACTGTCCTACTGGAAAAAAACAAGTTTGTGAATTTAATGTTGATTTAAGTGAACATGATAATGAAACTATTGAGTATTGGTTTGATGTTGGTGATATGTTTTTTAATGAAGTACAAAGAAGACCAATTAAAGTTAAGGTTGATACTACTGTTCCAGAGATTACTAAGCTAGACTACAATATAACTAGAAGAAGAGTTGAATTTGATATTGAGATAAGTGAAGAAACTAATTTAGAATACCTTGATGAAAATGATAGTAGACCTAGGTTTAAGAGATTATGTGGGAATTGTGATAGCTATAATAGAAAGAAATCTTTTAGTGCTGGAGAACATAATTTAACTTTTAGAGCTACAGATAATGCTGGAAACTTCGATGAAGAAAAACTTATTTTTTTAATTTAAATATACTCTACCATTCGTAACTAAGTGTTGGTATCATATGTATTTATATATTTTATTTACTTATCTAGTGAGAATGA